>JBKPBQ010000371.1:0-6565 GCA_046726955.1 Acidobacteriota bacterium | reverse complement strand
CTTCCTCGAGAAGACCCTTTCGCTGCGGCCCGAGGTCACGGCATATGCCGACCCCATCCTGGCCGCGGCCGTGGGTCTCGGCTGCGACGCAATCTCGGCCTACGGCTGCCTCTCGTTGCTCATGCCTGGCGTGAAGGCGTTCGCGGGTCCGAGCGCGCGATATCCGCAGCTGCACTCGTTCCCCGGGGGCAACGACGGCTTCGCCCGCTACTTCGTCAAGGCGATGATCCCGGCCGCGATCCAGGGCAGCACGGCGTTCGCCGACGTGCTCAACCGGCACGTCGACTTCGACTCGCTCGATCGTAAGGGTCAGGACGTGAGGATCCGCCTGCGGGCGACGGTCGTCGGCGTCGAGCACGAAGGCGAGCCCGCGCGCGCCGACCTCGTGCGCGTGCGCTACGTGCGCGAGGGAAAGCTGGAGCAGCTGCGCGCCCGCGCGGTCGTGATGGCGACCGGCAGCTGGGTGAACAAGCACGTGGTCTCGGGTCTGCCCTCCGCTCACGCCGAGGCTTTCGCGCGGTTCCACCATTCGGCGCTCCTCGTCGCCAACGTGGCACTCACGAACTGGCGCTTCCTGGACAAGCTCGGGATCACCGCTTGTCGCTGGTCGTCCGGCTTCGGCTTCTCCTGCAACATAAGGCGACCGATGCTGGTTGGCGATTACAGACCGCCGCTCGACCCCGATCGCCCGATCGTCCTCACGTTCTACGTCCCCCTCTACTACCCCGGGCTTCCCGCGGCCGAGCAGGGCGCGCGCGGTCGCACGGAGCTTCTCGGCAAGAGCTTCGCCGACTACGAGCGCGAGATCCGGGCCCAGATGGCGCGTCTCTTCGGCGCGGTCGGCTTCGACGCGCGGCGCGACATCGCCGGCATCATCCTGAACCGCTGGGGCCACGCGTACGTCAACCCACAGCCCGGCTTCTACTTCGGCGAGGACGGGCGTCCCGCGGCCCGCGACGTCGTGCGCGATCGGTTCGGACGGATCGCGTTCGGCCATTCCGAGCTGGAAGGCCACCAGAACTGGCCAGGGGCGACGCGGAACGGAGTGCGCGCCGCCCGGCAGGTCCTCGAGGCCGTCTAGCCCGCGCCGAACGTCCTCACGGGACGCGCGTGGTCGCGCTCGCGTGTATTGCCTGTGTCCCTGCCCTATTGGCGGGATCCCCTGCTGCGCCCGCTCTTGTCTTGCGATCGATTCTCTGGCCCCGCCTCTTGAAGCCTTCGATCAACCGCCCCGAGCGTGGATCATCCGCGGAGGCTCTCAGCAGCAATAGCCCTCGCTGTACCGCGTGTTGGGCGGCAGCAAAGTCGCGCGCTCGATGCTCGTAGTGCATCGCCAGCTCGCGAAGGGCTTCGACTTCGCCCGCTTCGGCTGCCTGTTCCCAATGGGTGAGTGCCGCGGGCCAGTCTCGCGCGCGCTTCGCGCGCCACGCGAGACGGAGCAGCGCTGGCCCACGCAGCGCGCTCGCATCCATGGCCAGCGTCCGCCGATACTCGTCCTCGCACCGATCGTAGAGGCGCGCTCGTTCCAGTACTCTGGCCAGGCTGAACACGTCGCGAGGATCTTCTGCCCGTCCCTCGTCGACCCACTGACAGGCGAGCACGGCTAGAGCAGCCAGGGAAAGAATGTCTTGCCGGTTGTGGTCGAAGACACGAGCGAGGGCACGTGCATCGCGGCGGCGGACCCAGTCGAAATAGATGCCGGGGATCTGCTCACCAGGGATGTCGCCGATGCGGCGGAGCCCGAGGAGTGCAATTTCCAGGGATTGAAGCCGACAGGACTCCAAACGCAGCTTCCAAAGACGCCGTGCTGGATGCAGCAAATCCAGGTGTGGCGCGCCGGCGAGTGGGAAGCGGCTGCGGTTCAGCCTGAAGCGCGCGTCCAGCAGCGGTACGTCGAACATCTTTCCGTTGAACGTCACGAGATACCGGAAGTCCTTGAGCTCTTCCGCCAGGGCTTCGAGAAGCGACGCCTCCTCGTGGTAGTCCCGCATGAAGTACTGGCGGACGATGAAGCGACTGCCCGCCACGTAGCCGACGCCGATCAGGAAGGCAGCCGTGCCCGCGCCTCCGGCGAGGCCTGTTGTCTCCGTGTCGAGAAAGACCGCTTCCTTGAGGTCTAAGCCTTCGAGCTCCGGTTCCCCGGACAGGATCGGGATGGTCTTCGGGTCCAGCGTGGCAATGCGGGACAAAGGCACATCGCCATGGCGGAGCTCGAGGTGCACCGAGGTCTCGCAGAGAAAGAACTCGCCGCGGGAGTTCTCGATGCGCATGCCCTGGACGAGCTCCTCCAGCGGGACGGAGCGGACCCCATTGCGCCGCTCGCGGGCGACGGCCGCGTCGACGAGGCTCTGGAGACGGGCCTTGAGGGACGGGATCGACTCGCCTTCGATGGGCTCGAAGACCGGCGGCGGGACGTCTACGGGGCGGCGGAGACGCTGGAGACGTTCGTAGAGTGAGCCGCCGCTCGCCATCTTTAGATGAAGATCTCCTCGCCGTCGCGGGCGACGTCGAAAGTCTGGGAGCGGAGGCGCTCCTGGGCGTCCTTGTCCCAAAGGAGCTTGTTAGTGTGGTTGAGGTGCGTGAAGAGCACGCGGGCCTTGAGGCGGTCGAGGGGCAGGAGGGCCACGGTCTCGGAGACGAGCGGGTGCGGGACCTCGGCCATGTTGCGGCCCGGGAGCTCGGAGGCGTCGTAGAACGTGCCGTCGAGCAGCGCGATGTCGACACCGCTCAGCTCGTCGATCAGGGGCCGGGAGGCGCGCTCCCACTTGTCGACGTCCGGGACGTAGAGCAGGACGCGGTCGGCGCCGCGGATGCGGAATCCGACGGTGTCGCTCAGCTCGTCGCGGTGCGGAACCGTCACGGCGGTGACGCGCAGCTTCTGCGTCAGCGCGATCTCCTGGCCGGGCTCGATCGTCTTGAGCTCGATGTTGCCGAGCTTGACGAGCTGGCTCCAGGGGCCGTTGTCGCGCAGATAGGCCGACATGCGCGGGGTCGCGTAGACGGGAATTCCCGAAGCCCCCAGCGCTTCGCGGCCGAGATACATGAGGCCGGTGTAGTGGCCGATGTGGGCATGCGTGAGGAGGATCCCGTCGACCGGCGGCGTCTTCCAGGGCCGAGTGCCCAGGAGCGACTCGATCTGCGACGGAAGATCCGGCGTCGCGTCGATCAGGAAGCGCTTGTCCGCTTCTTCGTCCACGAGCCCGAGAGAAGCCACGCGCTGGCGCAACCGAGGATCGCGCCGCGCCTTGACGCACAGGTCCTGGCGGCAGCCGATGTGGGGAACGCCCCCGTCCTGGGCGATCCCCAGGACGAGGGCCCGAACGCCGCTCGACGGAGCGGCTTCCGTCTTGCTGCCCGAACAGAAGAGGCTCGCCGCCAGCAGGCAGAGAACGAACAGCAACAGCGCGTCCCTCCACCGCGGTGCCCTCGCGAGTCGGCTCGTCGCGACGACCATGGTCACGCTCCGGGTCCCAGGATGGCCTCGAGAATGGCCAGAGCCACCTCCTTGCCGCGCCCTCCCACCTCTCCCGCGGGGCCCACGCAGGACGGGCATCCGTCCTCGCAGGCGCACGACGCGATGAGCGCGCGCGATTCACGCAGCAGCCGATCGTGCAGGCGATAGAGGGGTTCGCTCAGCCCGATCCCGCCAGGGTAGTTGTCGTACACGAAAATATTCGGCTCTTCACGGGGCGTCGGAGTGAATCCGCCGCCCCTATCGAGCTGGGGGGTCCCAACAGCCCCCCCAGACCCCCCACCCTGCGGCCAGACTCCTTTCATCCCCCTCTCGATGACGGCCTCGCCCTGGCCGTTGTCGCCCACCGCGACACCCAGGTCGTGGCGGTCGCACATCAGGAAGAGCGCGGCGAGCTGGCCCAGTGAGTACGAGAGCGCGACGACGCCGTCGCGCCGCTCGTCCAATGAATAAGGAAGCGACTGCATGACCTCGCGCGGCACCGTGAGCCAGTACGAGGTGGTGTGCATCTCGTTCTCGGGCATCGTGAGCTCGCCCGCGCCCACGTTCTCGTTCGTCCAGAACTTGATCTTCTTGAAGCCGACGACCTGCGAGGTCACGTGGACCTCGCCGTGGCAGCGGCGGGCGTTGGCGCGCGGCTCCTCCGCGAAGCGGTCGAGGATGCGGACCTTCGTGTAGACGATCGCGTCCGTGTAGTAGTCGACCTCCGCCTCGCGAACGTGGACGCGGCGCTCCTTGTGGTCGTACCGCTCGACGTAGAACGTCCGCCCTTCCAGGATGTAGATCGCCTTCTCGTGGACCATCGACGGCGCGCTGTCGTAGTCCACCTCGGCGATGATTCGCGGCTCCTTGGTGATGTCCTGCACCACGAAGTTGTCGGAGGAGACGCTCCGGAGGCTGATCGCGTCGGCCGGATAGCTCTCGCTCGTCCAGTGCCAGCGGTCGCCGGAGCGGTGGAGGAGCCTCTCGCCCTCCAGGAACTTCAGGATCTCCCGGAGGTCTTCGCCGCCGAAGCGCTCGTCGTCGGTGAAGGGCAGCTCGAAGGCCGCGCACTTGATGTGGTTGACGAGGATCTGCAGGTTGTCGGGGTTGATGCGGGCTCGCTCCACCGGCGAGTCGAAGAAGTAGTCGGGGTGCTTGGCGATGAACTGGTTCAGGGGTGTCGAGTTGGCCACGAGCACCGCCACCGACGTCCCCTGCCGTCGCCCCGCCCGCCCCGCCTGCTGCCACGTCGAGGCGACGCTGCCCGGATAGCCGAGCATCACCGCCACGTCCAGGCTGCCGATGTCGATCCCGAGCTCCAGTGCGTTCGTGGAGACGACGCCCAGCACGGAGCCCTCGCGCAAGCCGCGCTCGATCTCGCGGCGCTTCAGCGGCAGATAGCCGCCACGGTAGCCGCGGATGACGCCCTCGGAGCCCGGCCGCGTCTCCAGGGACTCCTTGAGGTACGTGACCAGCACCTCCGTCGCGAGCCGCGACGGGGCGAAGACGATCGTCTGCAGGCCCTTCTTCAGGAAGGAGAGGGCCACGTCGCGCGCGCTTCCCAGGGCCGACTTGCGGATGCCGAGCTGTCGATTGACGACCGGCGGGTTGTAGATCGCGAAGTACTTCTCACCTTTGGGGGCGCCGCTCTCGTCGATCAGCACCATCTCGCGGCCGGTCACGGCCTCGGCCAGCTCCTTGGGGTTGCCGATGGTGGCCGACGAGCAGAGGAACTGCGGCTCGGACCCGTAGAACCGGCAGAGCCGATGCAGCCGTCGGAAGATGTTGGCGACGTGCGAGCCGTAGACGCCGCGATGGCTGTGCAGCTCGTCCACGATCACGTAGCGCAGGTTCTCGAACAGCTTCACCCACTTCGTGTGATGCGGCAGGATCCCCTTGTGCAGCATGTCGGGGTTCGTGACCACCACGTGGGCGCGGGCCCGGATCGACTTGCGGGCGTCCTGCGGCGTGTCGCCGTCATAGGTAAAGGTGGCGATGTCGGCGCCGAGCGCCTCCACCGTGCCGTGCAGCTCCGAAAGCTGGTCCTGGGCGAGCGCCTTCGTCGGGAAGAGGTAGAGCGCCCGGGTGTCCGGGTCGCGCAGCACCCGGTCGAGGACGGGCAGGTTGTAGCAGAGGGTCTTGCCGGACGCGGTAGGCGTGACGACCGTGATGTTCCGGCCGGCCTGGACGACGTCGAAGGCCTCCCGCTGGTGGGTGTAGAGGCCGTCGTAGCCCTTCTTCTCGAGCACGTCGACCAGCCGGGGATCGAGCCCGGGAGGAAAGTCGGCCCGCCGGGCGGGCTGCGCCGGGAAGTGCCGGAGGGCGGCCAGCACGGGCTCCGCGCCCAGCGTCTTCTGGATTTCCAGGCCCTTCAGGACCGAAAGGAGTGATGCCTCGGTGTCTTCACGCCTCAGGACGAGCGACTGGCCCAAGCTGCCTCCCGGCCTCCCCACCCGACGCCCTGGGGACCCGTTCCACGCTGGCGGCCATTGTCGAGGAGAGGGGGGTCAAGGTAGGTCCGAGCCCCGCCCGCGTGCCGTCCTCGGGCAAGGCTGTCGAGACGTCGCGACGACTGCGTCTCTTGCTCAGCCGGCCGACTGCGGACAGTTGGGATGACGCTTGAGCAAGGCGCGGAGGGGCGGCGCCTGCCGGGCGATCGGCTGCTTGAGCAGGTGGGCGATGAGCGGTGGAGGCGCGGCCGGCCAGCGCCCCAGGTTCTCGACCAGGAGGGCGGAGGCGAACGTCCGTGCGCAGAGCAGGGCGACCGCCCGGCCGTCGAGGGCGAGGCCGGAGAGCGCCTGGAGCACCCGGCCTTCGGTGACGACGATCAGCTCGACGCGCTCGTCCGGGGAAGCCGCGGCGAAACGACTTCGCAAGAGGTCGCGCGCGGTCCGGCGGTGCCGCTCAGGCAGCTCGGGACTGTGGCTGGCGTTGTACACCTCCACTAGACGCCGGGAGGACAGGAGGCGCCGAACCAGCGGATCGGACGTCTGGATGTTGCGTAGCAGGAGCCGCTGGACTTCGGGGTCGCGCTGGAAAGCGACGCGCGCCGCGAGCGCCTCGAGACCGACAGGGTTGCGGTGGTGAGCGGCCACGAGCCGGGCCTGGGCG
>JBKPBQ010000370.1:0-22345 GCA_046726955.1 Acidobacteriota bacterium | reverse complement strand
GCGCGAGCAAGGAGTGACGGCGCGCCTCTTGCGGGCCGACGTTCGCGATCTTCCCTTCGACGCCGGCTCGTTCGACGCTGTCATCGACTTCGGCACGTGCTATCACGTGTCTCGGCCGGAGGCGGCCCTCCGCGAGATCGCGCGCGTTCTCGTTCCCGGAGGGCTCTTCGTCCACGAGTCCGCCGTCGCCCAGCTCCTGGCCCATCCCACACGGGCGTCGCGGCGGCCGCTTCCCTGGGACGCGGTAGGGGAGCTCCGTCCCCGCCGCTCGGCGCTGCTCTGGTCGTCGAAACGGAAGGTTCGGACCGATCGGTAACATCCAGAGGCGGGCGCTTCATCCTCCTGCAGGTGGACTCGGGGAGGATGCGATGGCGACACGAAGTGTGTGCGCGTGGCTGCTGACGACGATACTGCTGACGAGCGCTCCCGTCGTCGCGGGAGAAGCTCCTCGGCAGGCGCCGGAGAGCGTGACGGTCGTCCTGAAGGACGGCAGCCGTCTCGTGGGGACGATCGCGACGGAGGACGACGTTGCGATCACGATCCAGACCGCATCCGGGCTCGAGCTGCGCCTCGCTCGCGACACCATCGCGACCGTCGAGCAAGGGAGGCGTGGAGAGGCGGCGGCGGCCGTCCCGCCCACCGATCCCAACGACTCCCGGCTCATGTTCGCGCCGACCGGGCGGCCTCTCGGGAAGGGCAACGGCTACGTCTCGAACCACGACGTGCTCTTTCCGGGGTTCGCGTACGGGATGACCAGGAACCTCAACGTCGGGGGCGGCGTCTCCATGCTCCCCGGGCTGGGGCTCGACGAGCAGCTCTTCTACGGCACCGCCCAGGCCGCGTTCCGTCCGTCCGAGAAGATGGCGTTCTCGATCGGCGGTCTCTACACGAAGGGTGGAGAGGGCGGCGACGATCTGGAGGCGGCCGTCGCCTACGGCGTGACGACCTTCGGACGTCCCGCGCGATCGCTGACCCTCGGCTTCGCGCTCGCCTCGACACCCGAATCGGAACCCCAGTTCGACGCGCGCGGCCACTACACGGGCAACGGGCGGCGCTGGCGCTCCGAGCCGATCCTGATGGTGGGAGGCGAGGCGAGCGTCGGGCGCCGGCTCGCCTTCGTCAGCGAGAACTGGCTCTTCCTGGACCGGCCTCTCTCCGAGCAGGCGTTCGGCCTCGCGCTGCGCTTCTTCTCCAACCGCATCTCCGTGGACGCGGGCTTCGTGATCGTGCCCGAGATCCTCGACGAGGGCTTACCGATCCCGTGGCTGTCGTTCTCCTACCACTTCGGCCCGTCGCGGAGCCGGGAGGCGCGGCGCGGACCGGGGATCGACGTGGGGCGCGGCTTGCGGACGGCGGGAGCGCGTTGACCCCCGCCCCGACTAGATCGCCGGGATCCTCGGGGGCGTGGTGTCGCGGGGCGGGGTCGTCCCCGCGTTCTCCTCCCACCACTGGCGCGCCCGCGACGGGGTCCAGGGCCGGGCGGTCTGACACTGCACGAGCTCGTCGGCCAGCCACTCCGCGGAAGGAGGACGCGCTTCCGGCTCCTTGGCCAGGCAGGAGAGCACGAGTCCTTCGAGCGACGAGGGGATCGGCGTGCTCACGTGCTGGGACGGGGGGAGGGGAGGGGTCTTGACGTGGTGGAGCACCATTTCCATCGGCGTCGCACCCTCGAAGGGGCGGCGGCCGGTGAGCAGCCAGTAGGCCACGCACCCCAGGCCGTAGATGTCGACGCGCGCGTCGATGTCGCGGCGGCCGAGCGCGGCCTCCGGCGCGAGGAAGGCGGGGGTTCCCGTGATCACGCCTTCCGTGGTGAGCCGGTCGTCGTCGCCGAGGTTCCACGCCGCCTTCACGAGGCCGAAGTCGAGGACCTTCACGAAGTCCCACTTGTGGCCCCAGTGGCAGGTGACGATGTTGGCGGGCTTCACGTCGCGGTGGATGAGGCCCTGGGAGTGCGCCTCCTCGAGCGACTCGCAGGCCTGGGCCAGCAGGTGGATCACCCGCTCGGGGGGCAGGGGACCGAATCGCCGCACGAGCGTGTCGAGGTCGAGGCCGTCGAGCAGCTCCATCGCGTAGTAGAAGACGCCTTCCGGAGTCACGCCGAAGTCGTGGAGGGCGACGGTATGCGCGGAGTGCAGGGCGGCGGTGGCCTCCGCCTCGCGCTGGAAGCGGCCGACTAGGGCCGAGGCCTCCGATGGCGTCCTCGCTCCCAGGAGATCGGCGCGGATCAGCTTGATCGCGACGGGCCGCGCGAGCATGCGGTGGCGGGCCCGCCAGATCTCTCCCATCCCGCCCTTGTCCAGCCGCTCCACGAGCTGGTAGCAGCCGAGCTCCTGGAGGCGCCGGATGACGAAGGTGGTGAAGAGGGCGATGGCGACCGCGCTGTAGATCTCGAGGGTGTTGATGAGCGCCACCGGGAAGGGAGCCGGGGGATTGCCGGCGACGACGCTCACGGTGTAGACGAGGGGCCACGTGGTCGCAGAGACCATGGAGGCGATGAGCGTCCACCGCGGGGGCGCGGGCACGATCAGCGGGAAGATGGCGATCACGAGGCAGAGCCACGAGATCGTCTGGAGGGGCTGGTCGGAGGACATCGGCTCGAGGTGATCGCTGATCGAGATCCCGAGCGCGATCACGACCTCGTAGACGAGGCCGGCCACGAGCAGGCGGCGGGGCGCGAGCGCACCCGTTCGCGCGGCATAGGCCATGGCCGCGGAGATCACCACGATCACGCCGTCGACGACGTTCTTGACGTAGAGGTGCGAGTGGTGGCTCCAGCTGAGGGCGGCCACCAGGTTGTTGACGATGATGCTGACCGCGAGGCCGAGAGCAAACGCGAAGGCGGCGAGCGCGAGCCGCCGGGCCGCCTGGCGGAGGAGCTCCGCAGGCATGGTCCAGGCGGGGGCGGCGACTCCGGAGGCGAGGGGCGAGAGCATTCGCGGCCCCGACGTCTCTCGATTCGATTCCCTCGTCCCGTGGTCCGTGCGTGGGGGGCGCGTCGCCGTGGCGGCGCCGGACTCCGGGGGCTCCGCGCTCGGCTCGCGCAGGGCGACGAGGAGCAGGCAGCCCGAGCAGAGGCCCTCCACGCACCCGCTGCCGGTGAGGACCGTCCCGCACTGCTGGCAGCTCGGCTCGCTCATCCCGCCGCCCTCACCGTGGTGAGGAGCCACCGGATCTCCGCGTCCACGTCCGCCGGACTGGCCACGGTGCGCGTGACCTCCTCGCGCACGACGGCGCAGAAGCGCTTGCGTAGCCGATGCACGGCCACGCGGACCGCCGCCTCGGTCGTGCCGAGCTCGAGGGCGAGCTTCTCGTACCCTCCGTCCGACTCTCCGGTCACGAGGAAGGGCTTCAGCTTCTCGAAGCGGGTCTGCCGCTCGGGCTCGTCGTGCTCGTCCCGCAGGCGCTTCAAGCAGCGCGCGAGCATCGCCGCCGCCCACTGCCGCTCGAAGATCGCCTCCGGAGTCAGGCGATCCACGGGCTCGCGCCGCCAGCGGTCCTCCGCCTCCTCGACGTCGAGCGAGAGTACGATCTGCCCGCCGCCCCGCTTCTGCGCCCGCTCGCGGTCCCACTCGTTGGCCAGGAAGTGCGCGACGGAGGCGCGGAGGAACGTGCGGAAGCGGCCGATCTCGGGCCGGAAGTCGTCGAGGTACCGCTTCTCGAGGAACCGCTCGAAGTAGGCCTGCGTGAGGTCCTCCGCGTCCGTCGAGGAGTGGCCCTTGCTGCGGATGAAGGCGTAGATGGGAGGCCAGTAGCTCTGGCAGAGCGCGGCGAGCGCGGCGCGGGCGGCAGAGGAGTCCCCCGTCGTCGCCTCGACGATGACGCTCCAGTTCGTGGTTTCGAAGCGCACCTTGGATCTGGTGGAAGGAGTATGGACCAGGGCCGCCGCCCCGCCAAGCGCCGTGTGCGTCTCGCGCCGAGGACGGCTCAGCCGCGGCGGGCTGCGGCGATGGCCTCTGCGAGCCGCTCCATCCCGGTCTCGATCGCCTCCGGCCGGGCGGCGCCGAAGCCGAGCACGAGCGCGTTCGGGGCCTTGCCGCGCCCGTAGAAGTAGGCGGCGAGGGGCATGACCTCGACCCCGCGCGACGCCGCCTCGGCAGAAACGCGCCGGGCGTCGGCGTCCGCGAGATCGGCCACGGCGTGCAGCCCCGTGCGCGTTTCGCGCAACCGCAGCGCCCCCCCGCACCGGCGCTCGGCGGCGCCGCGGAGCGCCTCCAGCCGCTCGCGGTAGGCCGCGCGCATCCGTCGGAGGTGACGCGCGTAGTGGCCCGCGAGGATGAAGTCCGCGAGCACCGCCTGGTCGAGGAGCGGCGGGTGCACGTCGGACGAGACGCGGACCGCGAGCACGCGATCGCGCAGGTCCGGGGGCACGATCACGAACCCGAGGCGTAGCGAGGGGAAGAGCGTCTTGCTGAAGCTGCCCACGTAGACGACGCGACCTTCCGCGTCCAGGCCGTGCAGGCACGGTATGGGGGGCGCCCCGTACCGGAACTCGCTGTCGTAGTCGTCCTCGAGCACCCAGGCATTGGCGGCGCGCGCCCAGCGGAGAAGGGCGAGCCGGCGCGGTACGCTCATCGGCACCCCTAGAGGGAACTGGTGCGAGGGCGTGACGACGACGAGCCGCGCGCGAGGGGCGCGCTTCGCGCCGGCCTCGACGTCGAGGCCCTCGCCGTCCACCCGCACGGGGTGGATGCGCGCTCCCGCTCCTACGAGCGCGCTCCGCGCGCCCGGGAAGCCCGGCTCCTCCATCCACGCCTCGTCGCCGGGGTCGAGGAGCAGGCGGCAGGCGAGGTCGAGCGCGCACTGCGCGCCGGCCACTACGAAGACCTGGCGGGCGTCGCACCGCGTGCCGCGGGCGGAGCGCACGTGCTCGGCGATCGCCTCGCGCAGCGCGGGGAAGCCCGCGGCCTCTCCGTAGTCGAGCTGGGAAGGTGTCGCCGAGCGGAGGCGCCGCGACGAGAGCTGCGACCAGAGGCGGATCGGGAAGAGGTCGACCGCGGGAGTGCCGATCCGGAACGGCCGCGGCGGCCCCACCTCGATGCGCCGGGCCGCGGGCCGCGCCGCGGCGAGCGCCTCCCCGCGACGCGACAGGGGAGGATGCCGCGGCGTCCGCCCCGGTCCCGAGGTCCCGAGCGGCGACGGATCGTCCGGCAGGTCGCGGGCCACGAAGGTCCCCGAGCCGGGGCGGGTGGTGAGGTAGCCCTCCGCCAGCAGCTGCTCGAGGGCAAGGAGGCTCGTCGTCCGCGAGACGCCGAGGTCCGCGGCGAGCGCGCGCGAGGAGAGGAGCCGCTCCCCGGGCTCGAGCACGCCGTCCACGATCGCCCGGCGGATCTCGGAATAGATCTGCCGCTGCAGCGCGCCGCGCGAGCGGGGATCGATGCGGATCAGCACGTTCGGGTCCGGCGATCATACCAACAGGAGCCAGGCGCGCCGCCCTTTCAAATTCCTGGATCGCGCGCGCCGGGCCCTTTCTGCTACCGTCCCCGGCATGACCTTCAAGAGCCTCCTCCTCGTGCTCGCCCTGGGTGCGGCGTCGGCCGCCGCCGCCGACGAGACACCGCTCACATCGCTGCCCTACACGCCGAGCCTGGACGTCGCGGCCATGGATCGGTCGGTGGACCCCTGCACCGACTTCTTCGAGTACTCGTGCGGCGGGTGGAACCGCGCGAACCCGATCCCTCCCGACCAGTCGAGCTGGGAGGTCTACTCGAAGCTCCAGGACGAGAACCTCCGCTTCCTGTGGGGCATCCTGAAGAGCGCGGCGGAGAGCCGATCGCGAACCGCCGACGAGCAGAAGGTCGGGGACTACTTCGCCGCGTGCATGGACGAGGCCGCGGCCGACCGCGCGGGGGCGGCCCCGCTCCGCGAGGACCTCGCCGCGATCGACGGCATGCGTTCGATCGCGGAGCTCGGCGCGCTGCTCGGCCGGCTCCACCTCGCGATGGATTCGGCGGGCATGCTCTTCGGCTCGGGTTCCGACCAGGACCGCAAGGACTCGAGCCGGGTCGTGTTCTACGTTTTCGCGGGCGGCCTCGGCCTGCCCGACCGCGACTACTACGTAAAGGACGACGAGCGCTCCCAGGAGATCCGCGACAAGTACCGCGCGCACCTGCGCACGATGTTCGGCCTCCTCGGCGACCCCCTCGCGCGCGCCGCTGCGAACGAGCAGACCGTGATGGGAATCGAGACGGCACTCGCCCGGGTCTCGCTCACGCGCGTGGAGCTGCGCGACCCCTACAAGACGTACCACCCGATGTCGCGGACGGAGCTGCAGGCGCTCACGCCGAGCTTCCGCTGGGACGACTACCTCCGCGAGGCGGGCGTCGCGCAGGTGAAGGACCTCGTCGTGACCCAGCCGGAGTTCCTGAAGGAGGTGGAGAAGAGCCTCGCCGCGCGGCCGCTCGGAGAATGGAAGACGTACCTCCGATGGGCCCTCGTGCACTCGCGGGCCCGCTACCTCTCCGCCCCCTTCGTGAAGGCCAACTTCGACTTCTACGGCGGCGTCCTCACTGGGTCCAAGGAGCAGCAGCCGCGCTGGAAGCGCTGCGTGGGCTACGTGGACCGCGACCTCGGGGAGGCGCTCGGGCGCGTGTTCGTGGCCCGCGTCTTCCCGCCGGAGGCCAAGCAGGCGACGGTGGACATGGTCGAGCAGATCGAGAAGGCGATGGAGAGGCGGATCCGCGGGCTGACCTGGATGGGCGAGGCCACCAAGGCGAAGGCGCTCGAGAAGCTCGCGGCCATGCGCAACAAGGTGGGCTACCCGGATCGCTGGCGCGACTACGCCACGCTGCGCGTCGAGCGCGGCGACCTCGTGGGCAACGTGCGCCGGGCCACCACCTTCGAGAGCCGGCGGCAGCTCGCCAAGATCGACCGGCCCGTGGACCGCGGGGAGTGGACGATGACGCCGCCCACCGTCAACGCGTACTACAACGCGTCGATGAACGACATGAACTTCCCGGCGGGGATCCTCCTCCCTCCGCTCCTCGACCTCAAGCTCGACCTCGCCCCGAGCTACGGCGACACCGGCTCCACGATCGGCCACGAGCTCACGCACGGCTTCGACGACCAGGGTCGGCAGTTCGACGCGCGCGGCAACCTGACGGACTGGTGGACCGAGGCCGACGCCAAGGAGTTCGAGAAGCGGACGAGCTGCATCGCCGACCAGTACGCGCAGTACCCCGTCGTGGACGACATCAAGATCAACAGCCGCCTGACGCTGGGCGAAGACGTGGCCGACCTCGGGGGGACGATCATCGCCTACCTCGCCTGGAAGGAGGCGACCCGCGGCCAGGAGCTCGCGCCGAAGGACGGCCTCACCCCCGACCAGCGCTTCTTCGTCGGCCTGGCGCAGTGGGCGTGCGGCTCGGTGCGGGACGAGGAGGCGCGCCTGCGCGCGCAGACCGACCCCCACTCGCCGAACCGGTGGCGCGTCAACGGCGTCGTGGTGAACATGCCGGAGTTCCGCGACGCCTTCGCCTGCAAGCCGGGATCGGCGATGGTGCGGGAAGAGATCTGCCAGGTCTGGTGAGCCTGCGATAAGATCGGCGCCGCTCTCGGGGGGGCCGAGGGCAGAGGAGGTCCGCAATGGGCTCCAAGCTGCGCACGGCGAGCTGGGTGCTTCTCTTGATCGTGGGGATCCTGGTGGTGGTGGCGAGTGTCGCCTCGGCCACTCTCGCCTACCGTGGCGACTACCCGATCGGGGGAATGCCGGTGGCGGAGGTGGCGGCGGGCCGCGCGGGAATCCTCACCGCGCTGCGCGGCATACGAGGAACGTCGGCGGCCTTCGGCCTCGGCTTCGCCGTGTTCTTCCTGGCGACCGTGCTCGGCCCCTACCGCCGGGGGGAGAAGCGCGCGTGGTGGACGATCCTGATCGCCGTACTCGCGCTGGCCGTCGTGATCCTCGCGCGCACGCCGATGCTCGGAATTCCCCTCGGCCAGGGCGGGACCGGACTGGCGTTCACGCTCGGAGGGATCGTGCTCCTGGGGCTTCTCCTCGACGTGGGCCGGCTCCGCGCGAGCTGACCCTCGAACGGGCCGGGCCGAGATCATGACGAACCTGGTTCTCGCCGGCGTGGCCGCGGCGGCGCTCGTCGCCGCCGAGCCCGCCGCCGCCCCGACCGTCGACGATCTCGTGGCCCGCAATGTCGAGGCGCGCGGCGGGCGGGAGCGCCTGCGATCCGTGGAGACCGTCCGGATGACCGGACGGCTCTCTCCCGGCGCTCCCGGGCTCGAGGCTCCCATCCGGCTGGAGATCAAGCGGCCGGACTGGATCCGCATGGAGATCGACTTCCAGGGCATGACCGCGGTCCAGGCCTACGACGGGAAGAAGGGCTGGCAGATCGCACCGTTCCGCGGCGTGACGACGCCCGAAGAGATGTCGCGGGAGGAGACCGAGCAGGCGGTCGAGCAGGCGGACATCGACGGTCCGCTCGTCGACTACCGCTCGAAAGGCCACACGCTCGAGCTCGTGGGCAAGGATCGCGCGGGCGAGGCCGAGGCGTGGAAGCTCAAGCTCACGCTCAAGAACGGCACAGTGCGCGAGGTCTACCTCGACGCCCGGTCGTTCCTGGAGGTCCAGACCGTCTCCCGGCGAACGATCCGCGGGATCACCGTCGAGGTGGAGAGCCGGCTCGAGGACTACCGCGAGGTCGGAGGGCTGCTCTTCCCGCACGCCATCCGGAGCGGAGCCCGGGGCCGGCCCGAGCGGCAGAGCCTCACCGTCGAGAAGATCGAGCTCAACCCCGTGCTCGAGGAGGCGCGCTTCCACCTGCCGGCGCCGGCCAAACGCCCCTCCCCGAGATAACCCCCTGCCTCGGAGGCTGCCTTGATGAAGCATGGCCGCGATCGGAAGCTGACCGACTGGTGCCTTGCCCTCGTGCTGGCCGCGGGTCTCTCCGCGTCCTCCGCCGTAGCCGAGACGCATCGCCTGAAGCCCACGGTCGGCCATCCCACTTTCGCGGCCCGCCCTCCGGTCGTCACCGTCAAGCCCGGCGACGTGCTGGAGAGCGAGTCTCTCTGGGGCGAGTGGTACGAGAAGGCGGGGGGCAAGTGGCCGGGCGAGGTGGGGCCGGTGGCTGTCGAGGGAGCGGAGCCGGGAGACACGCTCGTGGTGGAGGTCCTCAAGGTGCAGCCCAACCGCGACACCGCCGTCTCCACGCAGGGGGGCCGCTTCGGCGCGCTCGTCCCCGACTCCGGCACCGCCTTCCTGAACGAGCTCTTCCCGCGCGGCCGCTACGTCTGGCGGATCGACCGCCAGCGCATGACGGGCACGATCGAGCTGCCGGGTAGCTCACTCAAGTCCGTCACGGTCCCGCTGCGTCCCATGCTCGGGCGCGTGGCGACCGCGCCCGAAGGTGAGGACGCCTTCGACGGCCTCTGGCCCGGCCGCTTCGGGGGGAACATGGACGTCTCCGACGTGCGCGAGGGGACGACCGTCTACCTCCCCGTCTTCCACCCCGGGGCGCTCTTCTACTTCGGGGACGTGCACGCGCTGCAGGGCGACGGCGAGGTCTGCGGCTCCGGGCTCGAGACGAGCGCGGATGTGTCCTTCCGCTTCGGCCTCCTCAAGAAGAAGACGATCGCCTGGCCGCGGCTCGAGGACGCGGAGCACATCATGGTGGCCGGAAGCGCTCGGCCGTTGAGCGACGCCCTGCGGATCGCGTTCGTCGAGCTCGTGGACTGGCTCGTGGCCGAGCACGGCTTCGCCAAGCCCGACGCCTACCAGCTCGTCTCGCAGGTCGCCGTCATCCGCGTCGCGAACATGGTGGACCCGCTGTACACGGTCGTGGCCAAGTTCCCGAAGAAGTACCTGCCCCCAAAGGTCTAGCCGCCCGCCTCCGCCGATGCCGGTCTCTCGGCGGCTTCCTCCACCGTGCGCCGCGCCACCTCGAGGCCGGGCTCGACGGAGTGGAAGATCCGCAGCCGGCCCTTGCGGTCCTTCCACCCCGCGCGGGCGAAGGCGCGCAGCGGCTGCGGCTGGACGCCCACGAGCACGACCTTGATCTTGTCCGCGTTCAGCTCGGAGATGAGCGACTCGAGGGCGACGAGGCCGGTGGCGTCGAGGGCGGGCACGTCCTCCATGTCGAGCACGACCACCTGGACCTTCCGCCGCTCCACGGTCCGGAGCGCGCTCATCGCCTTCTGCGCGGCCCCGAAGAAGAGCGGGCCCGCGAGGTCGTAGACCACGACTCCGCGGGGAAGCGGAGCGACGAGCGCGGGGTGGTGGCCGCTGCTCACGAGCGTGACGCCGGAGACCTCCGCCATGCGCCGCATGAACAAGAGGGCGGCCATCACGATCCCCGCGGTCACCGCGATCGTCATGTCGAAAACGACGGTGAGGACGAAGCAGGCGAGGAGCACGATGACGTCGCTGCGCGGCGCCGTCTTCACGAGGCGGACGAAGTGGTGGACCTCGCTCATGTTCCACGCCACGACGAGGAGGAGCGCGGCGAGCGCGGCCATGGGGAGGTAGCCGAGGAGGGGAGCGAGGAGGAGGACGGCGGCGAGCACGAAGACGGCGTGGAACGTCGCGGCCAGCGGCGAGCGCGCCCCCGCGCGGACGTTGGTGGCCGTGCGGGCGATGGCGCCGGTGGCGGCGATTCCCCCGAACGCGGGGGCGATCAGGTTGCCGACGCCCTGGGCCACGAGCTCGGCGTCGGGATCGTGCCGCTGGCCCGTCATCCCGTCCGCCACCACCGCGGACAGCAGCGACTCGATCGCCCCCAGCATCGCGATCGCGAAGGCGGAGGGGACGAGCGCATAGAGCAGGCGGAAGGACAGGACGAGCGGCTCGCCGTGCGCGCCGGGCAAATGCCAGGGCAGAAGCGGCAGGGGAAGCTGCCGGGGGATGCCGGGAAGGCGGACGCCGTTCGCCTCGTAGGTGAACCGGGTCAGGATCGTCGCCGCCTCGAAGCCGGACCAGACCCGGTGGAAGGCGTAGGCGAGCGTCGCGCTCGCCACGAGGGCCACGAGGGGCGCGGGCACGCGCTTCCACGCCCGCGGCCAGGCCAGCAGCACGACGAGCGTGACGAGCCCGATCGCGACGTCGCCGGCCCGCCAGCTGGGCAGCGCGCGCGCGAGCGCGCCCACGCGCTCCAGGAAGTGCTCGGGCATCGCGTCCACGTGGAGCCCCAGCAGGTCCTTGAGCTGGAGCGTCCCGATGACGAGGGCGATGCCGGCGGTGAATCCCGTCGTCACGGGGTAGGGGACGAACTCGATGAGCTGGCCCATGCGGGCGAGACCGAGGACGACGAGCAGCAGGCCCGCCATCGCCCCCGCGAGCAGCAGCCCGCCGAGGCCGAAGCGCGACGTGATAGGAGCGAGGATGACCACGAAGGCGGCGGTGGGGCCCGACACCTGCACGCGCGAGCCGCCGAGAGGCGCGATCACGAGGCCGGCCACGATCGCGGTGTAGATGCCGTGCTGGGGCGGGACGCCGGAGGCGATGGCGAGGGCCATGGAGAGCGGCAGGGCCACGATCCCCACCACCGTGCCCGCGAGCAGGTCGCGGCGGAGGTCGACCGCGCTGTAGCCCTCAGTCAGGCAGGCTCGGAGCGCGGCCCCCAGTCGTTCCAGGTCTCCGTCCCTCCTTGGACGGGGCACCAGTATGGACCAGATGGCGTGGTTGCCCTACCATCGGACGAAATGACAGCGGAGAGCGCAGCGCGGGCCGACGAGCGCTTCTGCGTCGACGCGTTCGAGCCCGCGTACCTGCGCCTGCACCGCGAAGGCGGCTTTCCCGCGCGCGTGGACGCCGCGCTCGCCGAGCTCGAGAGCTGCAAGGCCTGTCCGCGCGACTGCGGCTGCAATCGCCTGCTGGGCAGGACCGGCAGCTGCCACACCGGCCGCCACGCGATCGTCTCCAGCGCCTTCCCGCACTTCGGGGAGGAAGACTGCCTGCGCGGATGGCGCGGCTCGGGGACGATCTTCTTCGGCCTCTGTAACCTGCGCTGCGTCTTCTGCCAGAACTGGGAGATCTCGCAGGTGCGCGCCGGGGCGGAGCAGACCGCGGAGGCGATCGCGGAGACGATGCTCGAGCTCCAGGGCCTGGGCTGCCACAACATCAACTTCGTCACCCCCGAGCACGTCGTCCCCCAGGTGATCGAAGCGGTGGCGGTGGCGGCGGGGCGCGGCCTGCGGCTGCCGCTCGTCTACAACACGAGCGGCTACGACGCGCTGCGCTCGCTCGCGCTGCTCGACGGGGTCGTCGACGTGTACATGCCGGACTTCAAGTTCTGGAAGCCAGAGACCGCGCTGCGCCTGGCCCTCGCCCGCGACTATCCGGAGCGGGCGCGCGCCGCCATCCTCGAGATGCACCGCCAGGTGGGGCCGCTGCGCTTCGGGGCCGATGGTCTGGCGCGCCGCGGCGTGCTGGTGCGCCACCTCGTGATGCCCGGCCAGGCCGACGAGGCGGCGGCGATCCTGGAATGGCTCGCCCGCGAGGTGTCCCCGGACACCTACGTCAACGTGATGGGGCAGTACCATCCCCAGCACAAGGTGGGGGAGCTGGGGCGGGACGGAATGCCGCGATTCACGGAGATCGGCCGGCGCCCGCAGGCCCGCGAGATGGAGTCCGCCTTCGCGGCGGGGCGGCGGGCGGGACTCTGGCGCTTCGACGCGCGCCGGCCGCACCGCCTGCTCGCCTGAGAACGAAGCCGGCGTGACTCCCTGGCTCGTGGTGGCCGGCCTCGCCGCGGGTTTGCTGGCCGCGGTGATCGTGAAGTGGGGGCCTCGCCGACGGCCCCGGGCCGAGGCCGCCGACGCCGCCGTCCGCACGTCGCTCCTCGCGCACATGAGCCACGAGCTGCGGACGCCGCTCAACGCGATCATCGGCTACAGCGAGATGCTGCTCGAGGAGGCGGAGCGTCGCGGGCACACCGATTTCGTCCCCGACCTGAAGAAGATCTACGGCGCGGGCCGCCACCTCCTCGCCCTCATCAACGACATGCTGGACCTCGCGAAGATCGAGGCGGGTCGGATGGAGCTCGTCTACGAGTCGGCGGAGGTGGCGGCGCTCGTGAACGACGTGGCCTCCACGATCGCCCCCCTGATCCGGAAGAACGGCAACGCGCTCGAGGTGCTCGTGGCCGAAGACCTCGGGACGATGCGCGTGGACGTGACGCGCCTCCGCCAGATCCTGTTCAACCTGCTCGGCAACGCCGCGAAGTTCACCGACCGGGGGACGATCACAATCGCGGTCTCTCGCGACGACCCCCCAGGCGCCGACTTCCTCACGTTTCGCGTGACCGACACGGGAATCGGGCTCACCCCCGAGCAGCAGGCTCGTCTCTTCCAGCCGTTCACTCAGGCGGAACCCGTCACCCCCCGCCGCTACGGAGGGACGGGCCTCGGGCTCGCGATCAGCCGCGCCTTCGCGCAGATGATGAGCGGCACCATCGGCGTCGAGAGCGAGCCCGGCAAGGGCTCGACGTTCACGCTGCGCCTGCCCCGCGAGCATCCGTCGCCCGCGAGCCCGAGCCGACCCTAGTTCACGCGGTGGAGCTGGCCGCGGATCTCCCCGCCCGGGAACGTCGGGCTGTGCACGTTCACGTAGGCGTTGCCGGCGCGGATCTCGGAGAGGAGCTGGTCGTAGCTGATCGCGATCACGTCCGAGGACGTGAAGCTGCCCTGGGCGAGGATGCCGTTGAGGGGGCCGGTCGTCGGCCCCGTGAAGAAGTTGACGCGCACCGGGCCGTTGGCGGTGGGCGGGCCGATGTGGATGTGCGACAGGGACACCGCGTTGATGTCGTGGACCTCGACCACGAAGAACACCGTCTGGCCGTCGATGGTGATCTGCGACGTCCCGGTGGCCGCCGTCGGGCGAGGCGGGTTCTCGTTGCCTCCGGCGAGGTCCGCCTGGAAGATCTCGACGTTGTCCGAGCCCTTGCTGCAGCCCAGGGCCATGGCTCCCGCGGCGACGCAGACGACGATCCTTCCAAGCAGGCTACGCATGGGCTCCTCCCCCCTTCACGGGTTCATCGAGCGGGATACTTCGCAGGATTCTGCTTCGGGCTCACCGCTCCGGCCACGGTGATGGCCGGCGTCGAGCGTTGCCGGACGGCGGGAGGGCGGAGGCCGAAGGGGGCGTGGTCGTACCTCCGCCCGACGTGCCACCGCCGCCGCAGTGCCCGATCGGCGAAACCATCACCGCGGCAGGAGCGGGGAGTCCGAAGGAACGGGATGACCCCGGAGGCCGGCTCGCCGTCGAGCCACCACCCATCGCGACTCGCTTCGCCCCCGAAGTCATCCCGCGGTTCCTCTTGGCAAGGCGCGTGCCGTCGGCGCGCGCGCGCTGCCTTCGCGAATCCACTGCTTTTCCGGGCGATTTCGCGCGATCGAGCGTTACCGCTTTTGAAAGGAATTACTTACGGCGAAAGCATGCGCGGGAATTTGAAGTTGCTACTCCAGCGGAACGGATCGCGGAGCGAGCGATTCGTTCTCCAGCGGGCTCCTTCGTGCTCGACTCCTTCGTGCTCGACCCGCTTGTGGACCCGTGCGCAGCCTGGGCTATGATTCCGCCGCCCATGCCCATTGGAAGCCCCTTCCACTCCCGCACGTCGAGCCTCTGCGAAAGCATGAGCTGGCGCGACTGGGCGGGGTACTTCGCGGTCAGCAGCTACGAAGTGCACCACGAGCGCGAGTACAACGCCATTCGCAACGCGGCCGCGCTCATCGACGTTTCGCCCCTCTTCAAGTACCTGGTCAAAGGCAAGGACGCGCTCCGCCTCGTGGACCGCGTCACCACGCGCGACGCCCGGAAGATGTCGGTGGGGCAGGTCGCCTACACCCACTGGTGCGACGGGGACGGCAAGGTCATCGACGACGGCACGGTCTCGCGCCTCGCCGAGGACGTGGTGCGCTGGACGGCGGCGGAGCCCAGCCTGCGGTGGATCCGCGAGAACGCATTCGGCCTCTCCGTCACCGTCGAGGACATCACGGACAAGACGGCGGCCGTCGCGCTCCAGGGCCCGACGAGCCGGGCGATCCTGTCGGCCTGCGCGGAAGGCGACGTGGCCGGCCTCAAGTACTTCCGCGTGATGCGCTCGAAGATCAAGGGCGTGCCCGTCGAAATCTCGCGCACCGGCTACACCGGGGACCTCGGCTACGAAGTGTGGGTGGACGCGGAGCGCGCCGAGGCGCTGTGGGACGCGCTCGTCGAGGTCGGCCGGCCGTACGACATCACTCCCACGGGCATGCTCGCCCTCGACGTGGCCCGCATCGAGGCGGGGCTGATCCTCGCCGACATCGATTACGTGGGGGCGAAGAAGGCGCTCATCCCCTCGCAGAGGTACTCGCCTTTCGAGATCGGGCTCGGGCGGCTCGTGAACCTGGACAAGCAGCCGTACATCGGCCAGGCCGCGCTCCGGCGCGAGGCGAAGGCGGGTTCGGCCCGGCAGCTCGTGGGTCTCGACGTGGACTGGAACGACGTCGAGAAGCTCTACGGCGAGGTGGGGCTCGCGCCGCAGCTTCCCGCGACCGCCTCGCGTGTCTCGGTTCCCGTCTACCGCGACGGCCTGCAGGTGGGCAAGGCCACGAGCACGACCTGGTCGCCGACCTTGAAGAAGATGATCGCGCTCGCCACCGTGGCCAGCGGAGCGGCCCGGGAAGGAACGAAGCTGCAGATGGAGCTCACCGTCGACCACCGCCGCCGCCAGGCGGGGGTCACGGTCTCGAAGCTCCCGTTCTTCGACCCGCCGCGCAAGCGGGTCTGAAGGGAGGGCGATGGCCCTCGAGCCGGGGTCCAAGGCGGGGCCCTATGTGATCAAGGGCCAGCTCGGCCGCGGCGGGATGGCCTCGGTGTACGAGGCCTACGACGCCGCGCTCGAGAGGAGCGTCGCCCTCAAGGTTCTGCCTCGCGAGTTCCTGCACGATCCCGACTTCGTCCGGCGCTTCCGGGACGAGGCCAAGGCGATCGCGAAGCTCGAGCACCCGAACATCATCCCGATCTACTCCTACGACGTGGATCAGGAGGAGGGCATCCCTTGGATGGCCATGCGCCTCATCCGGGGCGGCGCCCTCTCGGACCTGCTCAAGAAGCAGCGCCTGCCCTTCGAGCGGTCGGTCCAGATCCTGCGCAGCGTGGCCGACGCGCTCGACTACGCGCACAACCACCCGAAGAAGATCGTCCACCGCGACATCAAGCCCCAGAACATCCTGCTCGACGAGGCCGGCCGCGTGTACCTCGCCGACTTCGGCATCGCCAAGATGCTCGAGAGCTCCGGCGGCCTCACCGCCACGGGGGCGATCACCGGCACGCCTCACTACATGGCTCCCGAGCAGGCGACGGGCACGAAGGTGGACGCGCGGACGGACGTCTACGCGCTGGGCATCGTGGCCTACCAGATGTTCACGGGCCGCGTCCCCTTCTCCGCGGACACACCGGTGGCGATCCTCATGAAGCACGTGCAGGAGGCGATCCCGCTGCCGTCGCCGGGCCAGGTGCCGGAGGCGCTCGTGCGCGCGGTCCTCAAGGCCACGGCGAAATCTCCCGCCGACCGATGGCCGTCCGCGGGATCGTTCGCCGCCGCGCTCGAGGACGCGCTCAAGGCCGCCGCAGCGTCGCCACCGCTCGCCGCGGATCTTCCGACGCTCGAGCTCACGCGCACGGCCGTCACTCCGCTGACCGCCGAGGCCGCCGAGCCGACGGCTCGCGCCGCCGCGGCCACGCGCGTCGCCTCTCCGACCGTTCCCTCGAAGACGCGTCCGACTGTCGCCGCCCCTCCGGTGCGCCGTGGCGGCCGCAGCGGGCTTGTCGTCGGCCTCGGCCTCGCCGCCGTCTTCGTCGTCGTAGCGGGGATCGTCGTGGTGCGGCGCCTCGCGCCCGTCGAGACGCCACCGCTCGCGGGACCCGCGACGACGATGACCGCTGACCATCCTCCAGCTACGGCCGCGCCTCGTCCCGTCGCCTCAGCAGTGGCGCCGACCTCGGCTCCGATCACCGCGCCGCCCGCCGCGTCGTCGCTGCCGCCGGCGTCGTCACTGCCATCTCCTCCGGTGACCGCGCCGCCGTCCACGACTCTCGTGGCTCGCACGACGCCTCCGCCCGCATCGCCGCGGCCGGCTCCGACGTCCGAGCCGGTCGTGGCGTCCAGGACGACACCTCCGCCGACGCCGGAGCCAGCACGGCCGATGACACCCTCCGTGTCGCCTCTCGTCCAGGGCCTCGTGCACTCGCTCGCCGCGCCCGACGCCGCCACGCGCTGGCGCGCGGCCGAGGCGCTCGGCAACCTCGGAGCGGAAGCGCAGCCGGCGGTGCCCGCGCTCACGGGTGTCCTCCGCGATCGCTCGCCCGACGTGCGCTGGCGAGCCGCCGAGGCGCTCGGCAAGATCGGCGCGGACGCGGTCTCGTCCGTACCGTCCGTGGCGGCGCTCCTCGACGACACCGACGACCTCGTCCGCGGGGAGGCGGCGAAGGCCCTCGGACGGTTCGGCTCGGCCGCCGGCCCCGCGGTGCCCGCGCTGTCGAGCGGGCTCCGCCATCCCGAAGTCGCCTTCCGCCGCGAGGTGGCGAAGGCGCTCGCGAAGATCGGCCCCGCCGCCCAGGGCGCCGTCCCGGCCCTGACTGCGGCTCTCGCCGACAAGGACAAGTTCGTCCGGATGGAGTGCGCGCGAGCGCTCGGCAACATCGGCCCGCCGGCGCGTTCCGCGGTGACCGCGCTCACGTCCGCCTCCCGCGATTCCGAGCTGCTCGTGGCTCGCCAGGCCCAGGAAGCCCTCAAGAAGGTGGGCACCGAATAGCCGTTGCGCCGTCCCCGCGAACATATATCCTGGTGAACAGGGAACCCAACCCTCCGTGGGGCGTACGTGCTCTGGTGGAGGTGGCATGAGACGACGTAAGTCGTTGGTTCTGCTGGTAGTCCTCCTGGCCGGAGCCTCGGCCGCGGGTGCCCAGACCAAAGAGACGGAGGAGAAGGCCGAGGGCTATGCCGAATGGCACGTCGGCTCGTGCTACCTCGTGGACGGGCAGCGCGTCTGCCTGGCTCCCACCGGCAAGTTCAAGGGAGGAGGCGACGCCAAGAGCTTCGCCTCGATCCCGCTCGGCTACGAGGTCAAGGCCAAGGGGACTCGCGGAGCCGACGGCGCGCTGGTCGCCACGGAGGTCGAGGCGAAGCCCAACGGGGGCGCGCTCTTCGAAGGCGAGGTCAAGTCCGCCACCGATGCCGCCGAGCAGAAGTACCGCACGGCGGGACGCTTTTACGAGGAGGACGGGGGCAAGGTCGCGAGCATCGGCCGGCTCTACGAGTCCGGCCCCCAGGTGGACCGAGTGCGGGGGATCGTGGACTCCCTGCTGCCGCCCTACATCGACCCGGGGGCCGTCCGCGTCTACGTGATCGAGAACAAGGAGTGGAACGCCTTCGCGATGGGCAACTACTCGATCTACGTGTTCAGCGGCCTGCTGAACGACATGGACGACGACGAGGTCGCGATCGTGCTCGGCCACGAGCTCGTGCACGCCAGCCACGAGCACACGCGCCGGCAGTTCAAGAAGCAGATGTGGATCCAGATCGCCGCCCTCGGCGTGGCGGCGGGCGCGCAGTCGATCGACAACGACACGCAGCGCGCCCTGGTCAGCCTCGTCTCGGTGTTCGGGGCGATGGCGTGGAGCAACGGCTACGGCCGCAACCTGGAGGACCAGGCGGACCGCGTGGGTCTGCGCTACGCGTACGAGGCGGGCTACGACATCAGCAAGGGCCCGCGGCTCTGGAACCGGTTCGCCAAGCGCTACGGCGAGCAGGGCAAGGTCGCGAACTTCTTCTTCAGCGACCACTCGCAGAGCTCCGCGCGCGCGGCCAAGCTCGAGAAGGAGATCGCCTTCAACTATCCCGACGGGCCGAAGCCGCAGGGGGCGGAGCGTCGCCGGGCCACGGTGGTGGCCACGGGTGGCAGCCCGACGGCGGTTCCCGTGGCTGCTCCGGCCGGCGCGGCCGCTCTCGTCGCCCCCGTCGCCACGGTTCCCGCCGCGGCGGCGCCTTCGACGTCTCGAGAGATCCGCGCGGGCATGACTCCGGCGGAGGTCCGCGCGATACTGGGGAGCCCTCGGGACGAGGTCGTGTTCGGCGAGAAGGTCCGGTGGGCCTACCCGGACCTTTCGGTCGTGTTCGAGAAGGGGAAGGTCAAGGAGGTCAAGTTCTAGGCCCGCTCCGTTCCTCCAGGGTGCTGAAAAAGCAGCCTTCGGCAGCCCCGCGCGCGTCGCCGCGCGCCGCGTGAGGACACTTTTCAGCACCCTGCTCCAGCGGGTGATCGCGAGCACTGCGCCCCTTCGGCTGGGCGTGAGACCCTGCTTATTGGGGTGGTGTCCGGCGACCGGACAGTAGGACGTCCGCCTTTGTCCGGAAAACCGTCGATTCTGCTCGAAAGACCTGCGCGCGTCGGGCATGGCCGTTGCTCCAATCGTTTGCAACGACGACAATTGGGAACATCCCCAGAAGAGGGGAGCTGTTTCATTGGTAGTCGCTTTCAGTCAAGGATGAGAGGCCGCGGGTGAGCGAGCCGGGCGAGACGCCGACGGGCGATAGCCCCGCGCGGGGCCAGCCCGAACGCCTGGGCAGGTACGAGATCCTCGACAGGCTCGGTCAAGGAGCCATGGGCGTCGTGTACCGCGCCCACGACCCGAACCTCGACCGCGACATCGCCCTCAAGGTCATGCTTCCCGCGATCGCGGAGGACCCGGAGGGCAAGCTCCGCTTCGAGCGCGAGGCCAAGGCCATCGCGCGCATCGTGCACCCGCACCTCGTCACCGTCTTCGACTTCGGGTACCACACCGACCACTCGCCGTACATCGCGATGGAGCTGCTGGACGGCGAAGACCTCCAGCACGCGCTTCGTCAAGGCCTGCCGCTCGGACTGCGCAGGAAGATCGAGATCGTTCTCCAGGTGCTGGACGGGCTGGGACGCGCGCACGCCGCCGGCATCGTCCACCGCGACATCAAGCCCGCGAACGTGTTCATCACCCGGGACGACGGCGTCAAGATCATGGACTTCGGCGTCGCCTTCAACAAGTCCAAGGAGACGAGCACCGGGCAGGCGATCGGCACCCCCGACTACATGTCGCCGGAGCAGGTCAGCGGCCACAAGGTCGACGAGCGCAGCGACCTGTTCTGCGTCGGGATCATGCTCTGCGAGCTGGCCACCGGACGGCGGCCCTTCCACGGCGAGACCCTCGCCTCGATCTTCTACAAGATCGCGTACGAGGAGCCCAAGGTCGAGCTGCCGGAGGCGCCGGAGTACGAGGAGCTCCGGCCGATCCTCCGCCGGGCCCTCGTCAAGGACGCCTCCGGACGCTACCAGACCGCCGCCGAGTTCAGGGAAGCGCTTCAGGCCTATGCGCGGACGCTCCTTGATGACGCGTTTGCCTCCGCCGCCGCGGCCGACGTGGGGACCCGGGAGACGGTCCTGCTCCCTTCGGAGCCCGCGGCGGCCGCGGTCGAGGCTCCGCCGGGAGAGACGGCGGCCGACGAGCCCATCGTGCTCGCCCTCGACTTCACGGCCGCTCCCTACGTCCCGGAGCCGCCTCCGCCGCCCGCCGACCCGAGCCCCGTCTTCAAGGTGATGCGGGAGATCTATGGGAAGCGGCAGACGGGCCACCTGCGCTTCGCGCACGGCAAGGCCCATCGCTCGCTGCGCTTCGTGGACGGGCAGGTGCTCCACGGGATGAGCGACGTGGACGGCGAGCGGCTGGGCGACGTGCTCGTGCGCTACGGCAAGCTCTCCCAGGACATCCTCGACCGCGCGAAGCCCATCGTCCTCAACAAGCGGCGCCGCCTCGGAGCCGTGCTCCTCGAGAACGCGCTCATCGACAAGACGACCCTCGACGAAGGCGTCGGCCTCCACGCGCGCGAGATCCTGTTCGAGTCCGCCGCCCGCGGCGGAGGGTCGGTGTTCTTCGAGGAGTCTCCGCCCGGCGACGTCGCTGCCGAGGACGCCTCCTCCAACCTCTCGACGATCGAGCTCGTCCTCGAGGCGGCTCGCCGCGTGGCCGACCCCGCGGTCGTACGCAACGTGCTCGGAGACCTCGACCGCACGCTCGTGAAGGACCAGGCCGCGTTCCTTCGTCTCACCAACATCGCCTTCACGCCCGCCGACGGGTTCCTGGCCGCGCAGATCGACGGCCGGACGTCGGCGCGCGATCTCTTCAAGCTGAGCCCGGAGCTGACCGAGAACGTGGAGCGCAGCCTCTTCAGCCTGCTCTGCACCGGGGTCGTGGAGTACCAGGCGGCCGTGCCGCGCACGACGCAGCCGATGCGGATGCCGGTGAGCCCGCCGCTGCAGGCGACGGTGAGGATCCAGCCTCCATTCCCCCGAGGGACGCCCGTGGCGGCCGCCGCGTCCCCGCCGCCGCCCCCGCCGACTCCGCCTGCCCCGAAGCCCGTGGCGGCCAAGCCGCCGCATCCCACGGACGGCAGCGGGGCCGGGCGCGATCTCGAGACGGAGCGGCAGCGCATCGAGGAGAGCCGGCGGATGATCGTCGAGGCCTTCGAGGCGCGCGACCACTTCGAGATGCTGGGGATCTCGCGCACCGCGAACGACATCGAGGTGAAGGAGGCGTACCAGCGCCTCGCCAAGTCCTTCCATCCCGACAATCGCCTCGACCCCGCGCTCGCCGACGTCGCGGAGATGCGACACAAGGTCTTCGTCCGGCTGGGCGAGGCGTTCGAGAAGCTGAAGACCAAGGACTCGCGCCGGAGCTACGCGGAGACGCTGCCCCGACTGATCACGCGACCGCAGGTCTCCACTCCCGACACGGCCGGCGCGGCGGAGCCGGAGAGCGAGGGCGAGGCCGCCCACTCCGCGTGGGCGGCGACGGAGAGCCTCCGCATGGCCGAGGCGAAGCTGAAGCTCGGGCACGTCGAAGAGGCCATCCACTACGCCGAGTCGGCCTTCCCCGCGCTCGACGCGCACGACAAGATGCGGGCCAAGGTCATCCTCGCGCGGGCCAAGGCCAAGAACCCGAAGTGGTTGAGGGAGGCGGAGCGCTCGCTCCTGGAGATCGCGAAGGAGCACCCGCAGTCGCACGAGCCGTTGCTCGCGCTCGGCGACATCTACCGTGCCGACGACATGACGCGCCGGGCCATCACCCAATACAAAAAAGCCCTCGAGCTCGACCCCGAGAACCACGCGGCGCGGACGGCGCTGCGGGAGCTCGAGGGTCCCGACACCGGCGGGGGCGGCCTGCTCAAGAAGATCTTCAAGAAATAAAGACCCGGGCCCGGCTAGCAGGGTGCTGAATTGCGCCAGGCGAAGCCTGGGGAGGGAGGATGGGATGACGTAGCCATCACTGAAACTCTCCGAAGCGAGCCCAGCAGGTGCAAGTCCTGCGCGGCAAAGGCTGGCCACCAGCCGCAAGCGAGTC
>JBKPBQ010000369.1:0-11321 GCA_046726955.1 Acidobacteriota bacterium | reverse complement strand
AATCAGGCCTACTACCTCGGCGTCCGAGAGCCGCTGCACAACGTGCTGCGCTTCGCGGTGCTGCTCGAGATCGCTTACTTCGCCTTCCGGTCTTTCCCGGGTGCGCGCTCGACCGCTCGACTCCTCCTTCTCCTCCTGCTGACCACGACTCTCATCTTCGTCGTCGTCTCGGGCTTGGAGTTGTCGAAGCTGCAGCTGCCCGAGTACGAGAACATCATCGCCCAGATCCAACTGCCCCAGCTGATCGGCGTGGTCTGGCTGCTTCTGGGGATCACGATGCTGATCCTGTGGTATCGGCTGCCCGTGGACCGCATGCACAAAGCCATCCTGCTGGGCTGGGTGCCGTACCTGATCGTCTTCTCCCTGGGACAGCACGTCGCGTTCCTCCTCGGCTGGGAGAAGCACATCAAGCAGGTCAACCCCTTCACGAGCGTTGCCTACTTCCTGCGCCTGACCTTCTGGGCCGTGGCGGCATGGTCGCCCGCCGGCGCCACCGCGCGATTTCGCGAACCGGTAGCCGTCCCGGCGCGACAAGCGAGCTGAGCGGCCATGTTCTGGATGCTCGCCTTCTCGGTGGTCGGCTGCTTCGTGGTGCTCTTCCTGTTCGGGCGGCGCAACGAGCGGGTGATTCGGCGCGACTGGGAGCTCCTCCTCACGCCCAAAGGCGAGAAGCTCTATCGCAACATCGAGGGTCGCGTGAGTAGCGAGATGGCGCTCGCCGACGTGACGTTCGACGAGGCCTTCGCCGTGCGCGAGCTCGGCTCCGTGGACGAGGCCAAGAAGCTCCTCGACGTGGGCTACCGCGTGATCCAGAAGTTCTCGCCGAACATGCTCCAGCTGCTCGCGGCCATGGCCAACTTCTCGCGGATGGTCTCGGCCATGGCTCCGGTCTCGCCGCTCCGGCCGAGGGACTTCAGGCTCACCCAGATCGTCAGCCTCGCCTACCTGAACGGTGTCCTCCACCAGTTCCTGGTCTCGACGTCCGAGCGGTACCGGCTCAAGCTCTACATCCTGGGCCGCAGCTTCGCGCTGGGCACGCGCTTCCTGCTCGACTCGACGGAGCGGATCGTGCGCGGGGAGCCGGAGGCCGACCGCGAGTGGGATCAGATCCAGGCGATCCGCCACGACTTCCAGAACCTCACCGGGGAGTCGATGGACAGCCTGCGGCTGCTGCTCACGTCGCTCGCCGCCGAGAAGCGGGACGACCTGCTGCAGAAGCTGTAGCGGAGGGAATCAGCGCTTCGGGGCCGCCGCCCCGAAGCGCAGGAGGACGCGCTCGATCTCCGGGTGCTTTCCCGGCGTCCCCTGCGTCTCGCGCACGATCCCCACGTCGCGGGCGATCCAGAGCACGGATTCGCTCTCCTTCGTGCGCAGCGCGCAGCGGAGCGCGCGGAAGCTTCCGGCGGGAACCGTCACGTCCTCCTCGGCCTCGACCGTGTAGCCCGGCCCCGCGTCCGTGGCCGGCGCGGTGCGTCCGACCTCGAGCGGAACGGGCAGCGCGTCCTCACCGGTCCAGGGCCCGAGGCGGATCCATCCTTCACCCCACTCCACCGGACCGGAGCCCGGATCGGCGCCGCCCGACTGGTGGATGAACGGCTGCTCGAGCGTCCCCGTCACCTCGAAGCGCGTCGTCTCGTCGGTGATGGACTGGATGCCTCCCACGGGCTCGGCGTAGGACTCCCGGTACTCCCACCACCGGCCGGGCTCCAGCGAGAAGACGAAGACCGCGGCGGCGAGGAGCATCCGGTGGATTCTAGTGGAGACCCGTCTGACAGCTGAGAGGCTACTTCGACCCGGGCCAGCCCGTTCCCGGCGCCGGCGCCTCGGCGGTCAGCACCTCGCCCGTGCGGGCCGCGTCCGTCATCTTTTCGACACCGCGCCATTCCGCAGCCATCAGGAACAGGGTTCTCCCCGTAGCGCCGCCGAGCGCACAGGCGAAGCAGCCCCGGTCGAGCTGGATCGTCTGCAGAACCTTTCCGCCCTCTCCGACACGCACGCAGCGCTTGTTGGGAACGTCGCCGTACCAGACCGCACCGTCGGCGTCGAGACAGATGCCGTCGGGGACGCCGTCGCCGAGATCGGCCCAGACACGGCGGTGAGAAAGGGTTCCGTCCGCGGCGATGTCGAAGGCGGTGAGCCTCTTGCCGTAGGACTCCGCGACGAGAAGCGTCGAGTTGTCCGGAGTGACCGCCATGCCGTTCGGGAACGCGATTCCGTCGGCCACCTGGCGAGCGGCACCGTCGGGGGTCACGAGGGCGATGATTCCGGGTGCGTACTTCTCGCCAGCGAGCAGGTCGAATCCCCCACCGTTGACGTAGGTGTTCCCGCGCCCGTCCACGACGATCTCGTTCCAGCCGCCGGCGAGTGGCGTGAGGTCGGCGTGGATCGCCAGCGAACCGTCGGGGTCGAGCCGTCGAAGCTGCCCGTCGCGTCCCGACGTGACGAGCAAGCGCCCTCCGGGCAGCCAGTCGATGCTGAACGGGAAGGAGGGCATTCGGACCATCACCTCGCTCTTCCCCTGAAGATCGACGGCAACGACCTCCTCGGCCCCCCAGTTGGAGAACCACAAACGGCTCTCGTGCCAGCGGGGCGACTCGCCGAACCCGAGGCCGGTCAATAGGGTCTTCACGTCTTGCACCGGACCCTCCCTCGACGCGACATCCTGCGCATCACAACCCCAGGACGATCGAGCGAGCCTCCCCCGGACACTTTTCTTGGCGAGCCCTGACCTGGCCTCGGGTCAGGGAGGGCAGGGAGGGCCAAGATTGGCCCTACAATACGCGTACGATTTGCTGCTCGCCGCGAGCGCGAAGAGGAGTGTGACCGTTATGCGCCGAGCTTCCTGGCTTGCGGGAATCTGCCTGCTATTGACCAGGTCGGGCTTCGCGGAACAGAAGCTGGCCCTCATCATCCCGGAGATCTTCGGACCCTCGGGCCTCAAGGTGGACAGCGCCGCCGTCCTGCCGAACGGCCAGACCCACTCGGCCCACTTCAACGGGGCCTTCCAGACCCAGTTCACCCAGTTCAACGTGGCCCTGGCCAGCCAGCTCACGTCGCTGCCCGTGCCCTCTCCGGCCTCGGGCTTCAGCTATACGTTCGACGCGAGCCTGGGCCTCTTCACGCGCACGACGAACAGCTTCGGGCCGATCCTCACCGACCGCGCGGACACCGCGGGCAAGAAGAAGCTGAGCGCGGGCGTGTCCTGGCAGCACTTCAGCTTCGACACCATCGAGGGGGTGCCCCTGGGCGACATCCCGGCGGTCTTCACGCACGACAACCCCGCCCCCGGGGGCCGGGACGACGTGGTCTCGACCTCGAACGCGATCACCACCACCCTGGAGCAGGTCACGGTGTTCGTCAACTACGGCCTCGGGGCACGCATCGACGCCGCCTTGGCCGTCCCGTTCGTGAGCGCCGACATGGGCCTGACCACGAACGCCACCATCCACCGGATCGGGACGTCCGCCAACCCCAAGATCCACTACTTCGCCACTCCGGACGGCGGGATCGGGAGCTCCAAGGTATTCAGCTTGTCGGGCACCGCCAGCGGCGTGGGAGACATCATCGTCCGGCTCAAGGGCAAGGTCGGGGACTGGGGCTCGGCGGGCCTTGGCCTGGGCGTCGACACGCGGTTCCCCTCTGGCGACGAGGAGAACTTCCTCGGATCGGGCGCCTACGGCGTCAAGCCCTTCCTCGTCTTCTCCTCCTCACACAAGGCGAGCTCCTTCAACGTGAACTTTGCCTACCAGTGGAACGGGAACAGCGTGCTCGCCGGCGACGTCGTCACGGGAACGAAGGGGAACTTCCCGGACCAGCTCCTGTACTCCGTGGGCGCGACGTTCGCGTTCTCGAAGCAGCTCACCCTCGCCGCCGACTTCCTGGGCCGGACGTTCCTCGACACGCCGCGGCTCCAGTCCGGTACGTTCACAGCCCTCGACAACGTCACCACCCTGCCGGACGTGAGGTTCCAGAAGGAGACCTTCACCGAGGCGAGCGGCGCGGTCGGCATCCGGGCGAACCTCAAGGGCGGGTTCCTGTTCGACCTGAACGTGCTCTTCAAGCTCAACAACGCCGGGCTCCGCGACAAGCTCACGCCGCTTGTCGGCTTCGAGTACGCCTTCTAGCGGCCCACGCGCCGGGCCCGGGTTACGGGGCCCGCCAGCGGGCGCGAGCCTTCCCTCGGCGGTGACGCATCAGAACGTCTTGGACAGCCCCATGAGGATGGCCAGGCGTGGTGCCAGCTGGGCTTCGTTGACGTGTTGGTAGGGGACGAGGAGCAGGAACGCGAAGAAGGATACCGTCCGCGCGGGGTTCACGCGCAGCCCGGGTGTCAGGTAGAAGACCTCGCTGCCCGTGGAGGGCACGCCCTCTCCAAGAAACTCGTTCCGATCCTGGTGGAAGTACTTCGCCTGGAAGGACAGCGACACCCTCGCGTTCACGGCGCGGGCCACGCCGGCGGTGGTGATCAGCTGATTGCCGAACTTGTACTGCAGGCCATTCGTCGTGGTGGCCTGGTACGACCCGGAGAGCGACCACGTGAGGCCGAACGGATGCCCCTGTCCGGTGTAGAGCAGGGCCCCGACGAAGTCGAAGGCCCCGGTGCCCGGCTGGAGCGTGGGGTCCTGAATGCCGCCGCCGAACTCGCCTCCGACCTTGTTGCTTCCCGTCGGGGACTTGATCGACGCGCCCAGCACCAGGCCCCGCGGACCCAGAGCCGCGCGCACGCCGAGGAGTGCGTCGCCGATCCCGGTCGTCCCGAAGGCCTGCTCCAGGCTCTGGTGGACGACGTCGTGGGAGTGGCGGGTCATGAGGGGAAGCGACGCGAGCAGGTTCACCTTCTTGCCGAGGCCGTAGGTCGCGTCGAACTGGATCACGCTGTCGTAGCCGGTGATGTCCTGGTGGAAGTTGGGGAAGATGCGCTGCTGCTCGAGGAAGACCCGTGGCCGCAGCACGACATTCGTCTCCTGGCTGCCGTCCAGGCGCACGCCCTGGTTCGTGTAGCCGAACGAGAGGTCGAGCCGGAGCCGTTTCTTGCCGACGAGCCCGTTGTCGCCCCGGGTGAGGAGCGAGCAGCTCGAAGAGTCGCAGGCGAAGCCGGGGCGGGCGAGGCCGGCGAGCGCGGCGACGAGGAGCAGGGCTCTCGCCAAGGCGGGGCTAGTGGATGACGACCAGTCCCTGGAAGGCGACGTTCGTCGGGCTCGCCGCGTCGTGGTAGGCGCAGATCACGACCTTCTCGGGGAACACGGCGGAGGCCGACTGCCCGGGCTCGATCGTGCCGAGCAGGTTGAACTCCGGGCAGTTGTCGAAGTGCAACTCTGGCGCGGGCTCGACCTTGTGGGCGACCGTATCGTTGTTCGTGAACTTCACCGTGACCGGCGAGTCCACGTGGAGCGTCTGGGGGTTCACGCCGCTCTGGGTGATTGTCACCCAGGGATTCTCGACGATGATCTGCGACGGGTCGAGCAGCGAGATGGGCTGCGGGGGGCTGTCGATGTGCGACGAGCACGCGGCGAGGAGCGCCGCGACCGCGAGCACGACCGGCCAGGGGCCGCGCACATGGGATCGACCGGCCTCCCTTGTCCAGGTTGCCGCAGCATTATGATGGTGCTCCGTTCCATGGCTTGGCGGAGAGGGGGGGATTCGAACCCCCGGTACAGGCTTTAGTCCCGTACAACAGATTAGCAATCTGCCCTGTTCAGCCACTCCAGCACCTCTCCGCACGACGGTTGCGCCCACCGATCGCATGGCGGGAGCGGCCAGACCGGTAGGGTACCACGAAGCATCGGAGGCGGCGGCGCCGAGCGGGATTGGCGGAGGGCGCAGGACTCGAACCCGCAAAGGCCTTGCGGCCCGGGAGCTTTCAAGGCTCCTGCCTTACCAGTTAGGCTAGCCCTCCGCGGCCGGCCGACCTCTATTATCGCGCCGCTTGGGCTTCTGCGGAGCTCCGAGGTGCGGCTTGAGCTTCTTGAGGAGCCGGGCCACGAGCTCGGGGTGGCCGCGCCGCCAGCGGTCTTCCACGTCCAGGTCGATCACCGGCCGGTCCACCCCCGGAAAGCGCAGCTTGAGGTGGGTCTGGTGGCGGTCCTCCTTCTCGCACATCACGAAGACGCGGTCCGCCCACAGCAATAGCTCGCGGTTCACGGGGACCGTGGCGAACGGAGCCGTCCCCGCCGACCGCACCTCGTAGCGCTCGTCCCCCTCGTAGAGGTCCTCCGCCGTGCGGCTGCGGTCGATGTTGGCCGTACATACAAAGAGGATGCGCTCGCGCACTCCCCGACCTCCCAATGGTGACGGAATCCCATTCTAGCGCGGGGACTTCCCGCCGGCCCAGGGCTTCTTTGGTACACTGCACGCAACGAACCGAATGAACACGGACCGGTTGATCCGCGAGCTCGACATCAGGCTCTCGCACCTCAGCGACGCCGATCGCCAGGAGGTCATCGACGCGCTCCGCGAGGAGATCGCGCGAGAGCGCCGCTGGGTGGAGCCCGAGCTCACCGTGGAGGCGGAGCGCGAGCGGCGGGTGGACGCGGAGACGCTGCGCGACGTCCTCGAGGCGATCGTGCGGCAGGTCCGGCTGGAGGACACGATCGAGGAGGTCCTGAAGCAGGTCGCCCGCATCGCCTCCTACGACTTCGCCGCCCTCGCCCTCCTCGACCCCGGCGACCGCTTCCGCGTCCGGGCGGCCCGGGGAACGACCGAACCCGTGGACCTCGTCGGCACCACGTTCCCCGTCCCCGCCGACCTTCCCCCCGAGGAGCGCTGGCCCATCCACGTCGCCGACTCCGAGTCGGACGACCGCACGGTGCCGATCCCCGGCGCGCCCGCGCTGCGCGCCTGGGTAGGCCTGCCCTTGCTCGTCGAAGGAGACGTGATCGGCCTCTTCTGCTTCGGGCGAACCCAGCCCGACCCCTACGCGGACGAGGAGCTGCATCGCGTCCGCACCGTCGTCTTTTCCGCGGCCGCGGTCATCCGCAAGGCCCAGCTCCTCGAGCAGGTGCGGCGCTACGCGCTGCTCATGGAGCAGGTCGTGGTGGTGGACCAGCTCGTCTTCTCCGGGGCCGCGCCCCCGGACGTCGCGCGCGCGATCCTCGGCGCCGCCATCCAGTTCGGCAGCTATGAGGGCGGCCTGCTCGTCCTCCAGACCGAGAAGGGGCCCGTGGTGGCGGCGGGAAGCGGCGACGGCTTCGAGACTACCGAGGGTCGATCGGCTCCTCCGAGCCTCAGCGCCACCGCGGCCCAGCGGCTCGACCCGGGGCGTCTGGCGGAAGCGGCGGCCGCGCTCGGAGCGTCCCTCCCCTCGCAGCCGATGTTCCTGGTGCCGCTCCAGACGAGCAACCGCCACGTGGGGACGCTCGCCCTCGCCGATCCCAACGGGGAGAGCCCCGACGACCGCCTCATGGAGTCCTTCGCGTCGCGCGCCGCCGCCGCCTACCTGCACGCGGTCCGCTCCGGCCGTTAGAGCGTCCGCCTAGCGCTTCTCGATCCGCTCCTGGCCGCCGAGGTACGGGCGGAGGACCTCCGGGATGCGCACCGAGCCGTCGCGCTCCTGGAAGTTCTCGAGGATCGCGATGAGCGTCCGACCCACGGCGAGGCCGCTGCCGTTCAGGCTGTGCAGGAAGCGGGGCTTGGCCTTCGGCTCCGGCCGATAGCGCAGCGAGGCGCGCCGCGCCTGGAAGTCGGTGCAGTTCGAGCACGACGAGATCTCGCGGTAGGTCGACTGGCCCGGAAGCCACACCTCGACGTCGTAGGTCTTCGCCGCGGAGAAGCCCATGTCGCCCGTCGACAGCACGACGACGCGGTACGCGAGGCCGAGGCGCTTCAGCACCTCCTCCGCGTCGGCGGTGAGCGACTCGAGCTCCGCCATCGACGTCTCGGGAGTCGTGAGCTTCACGAGCTCGACCTTCTGGAACTGGTGCTGCCGGATGAGCCCGCGGACGTCCTTGCCGTAGGCTCCCGCCTCCGAGCGGAAGCACGCGGTCGACGCCACGTACTTCTTGGGCAGCTCGTCGGCCTCGAGGATCTCGTCCCGGTGGAGATTGGTGACCGGCACCTCCGCGGTGGGAATGAGGTAGAGCGGCCGGTCCCCGGCGGCGGTCTTGAAGAGGTCTCCCTCGAATTTCGGAAGCTGTCCCGTTCCGACCAGGGTTTCCGCGGTGACCAGGAACGGTACTTGCACCTCCCGATATCCGCGACTGCGGTGGAGGTCCAGCATGAACGCGGCCAGCGCGCGCTCGAGACGCGCCCCTTCGTCCCAGGACACGGTGAACCGCGCCCCCGAGACCTTGGCCCCGCGCTCGAAGTCGAGGATCCCGAGCGCCGGCCCCAGGTCCCAGTGGGCCTTCGGCTCGAAGCCGAAGGCCGGGGGATTTCCCACGCGCCGGACTTCTACATTGGCGGACGCGTCTCGTCCCACCGGCACGCTCGCGTCCGGCACGTTGGGAACGACGAGCAGGAACTCCCGGATCTTGTCCTCGATCTGCCGGAGCTGCTCGTCGCCGTCCTTGATCTCCTCGGCCACGCCCTTCATCTCGGCCTTGAGGTCGGAAGCGTCTTCCTTCGCTCGGCCGCGGCGGGCGATCTCCTCGCCCACCACGCGCTGGCGGTGGCGGAGCTGCTCGACCTTCTGGATGGTGGCGCGGCGCTCGCCGTCGAGGGCCCAGGGGTCGACGCCGTCCAGGCCCGGCCAGGTCCGGAGCTGGTCGAGACTCTGGCCGCGATCGGCGAGCATGGACGTCACGCGGTCGCGGTTCTCGACGACGAACTTCAGGTCGAGCACGATCGCGGAGCATAGCACGGAGCCCGTCGCGGGCCCGTCGAAACCCCTGTGGTAGCATCGCCGGGAGCGCTCATGACGACGAGAAAGAAGAAGATCCGCAAAGCCGTCTTCCCCGCCGCGGGCCTGGGCACCCGCTTCCTCCCCGCCACCAAGGCCCAGCCCAAGGAAATGCTGCCCCTCGTCGACAAGCCGATCATCCAGTACGTGATCGAGGAGGCGGTGGCCTCGGGGATCAGCAGCATCATCCTCGTCACCGGCCGCGGCAAGAACGCGATCGAGGACCACTTCGACGTCTCCGCCGAGCTCGAGCGCTTGCTCGAGGCCAGGGGCAAGACGGACCTCCTCGACCAGGTGCGGGCGATCTCGAACATGATCACGGTGTCGTACGTCCGCCAGGGTGAGAGCCTGGGCCTCGGCCACGCGGTGCTCATGGCGAAGGACCTCGTGGGCGACGAGCCGTTCGCGGTGATGCTCGGCGACGACATCATCGACAGCGCCGTCCCCTGCATGAAGCAGATGATGGACGTCTTCGAGGCGCACGAGGGGCCCGTGATCGCGGTCCAGCAGGTGAGCCGCAGCGAGATCTCGGCCTACGGGGTCATCGACGGCGCGCCGGAAGGCAGCTCGGGACGCGTCTACCGCATCAAGGACATGGTCGAGAAGCCGAGCGCGGAGGAGGCCCCGAGCGACCTCGCCATCATCGGCCGCTACATCCTCACGCCCGACGTGTTCGCGTGTCTCGAGGACACGCAGCGCGACTCGGGCGGCGAGATCCAGCTCACGAACGGTCTGCGCCACCTGAATGAGCAGCGGACGCTCTACGGCTACCGCTTCGAGGGGATCCGGCACGACGCCGGCAACAAGCTGGGCTTCCTGAAGGCGACCGTGGAGTTCGCGCTGAAGCGCCCCGACCTGGGCGGCCCGTTCCGGGACTACCTGAAGTCGCTGAAGCTGTGACACGTCACCGAGCGACGGAATCGCGCGGTTTCTAGGCCGTCCCCTTCTTGTCGCCGGTCCCGGTCGAGCTCGTCGATTTCGACGTGTCCGTGCTCGACGACTCCTTCGCGGACGAGTCGCCGCCGCTCTTCGCTGCCCCGTCCGTCTTCGCCTTCCCGCCGTCCTTCGACTCTCCGCCCGACTTCTTCGCGTAGTCCGTGACGTACCATCCGGAGCCCTTGAACTGGATGGCGGGCGCGGACAGGACCTTCTGCACCGGCTTTCCGCACTGCGGGCACTTCGTGACGGGCGGGTCGGAGAACTTCCGCACCAGCTCGAATCGGCCGTGCTCGGGGCACTCGTACTCGTAGAGCGGCAACGCGGAGTCTCCTTTCCTCAATTCTAGCCGCTGGCCGCGGGCGATCCAAGACGGCTTCCCGGGCCCCGCGCACGCGGTGATAGCCTTCCCGGACCATGCCGCACGCGACTCCGCTCGTCACGACCATCGCCGGCGCCTTCGTGAGCGCGTGGCTGGCGGGCAGCCTCGCCCGGCGGATCGGCCTCTCGCCGATCGTCGGCTACCTGCTCGCCGGGATCGCGATCGGTCCCCACACGCCCGGATTCGTCGCCGACACGGCCCTCGCCGCGCAGCTCGCCGAGATCGGTGTCGTGCTCCTGATGTTCGGCGTGGGCCTGCACTTCCATCCGAAGGACCTCCTGGCCGTGAAAGGGATCGCGATCCCCGGCGCCCTCGTGCAGAGCGCCTGCGCCACTCTTCTCGGCCTCGTGACCGGCCTCGCCTTCGGATGGCCGCCCGCCGCCGGCCTCGTCCTCGGCATCGCCCTCTCCGTGGCGAGCACGGTCGTCCTCATGCGTGCCCTGGAGGACGCCCAGCTCCTCGACGGGGTGGCCGGCACCATCGCCGTGGGCTGGCTGATCGTGGAGGACGTGCTCACCGTGGTCGTCCTCGTGGTCATTCCGGCGATGACGGCGGCAGGGGGCGTGGCCGCGGGATCGTCGTCCGGGTTCCTGCCCGCCCTCGCCCTCGCCGTGGGCAAGCTCGCCGTCCTCGTGGCGCTCGTGCTGCTCGCCGGCTCCCGCGTCGTTCCCTGGCTGCTCGAGCAGGCGGCGCGCCTGCGCTCGCGCGAGCTCTTCACGCTGACCGTGCTCGCCCTCGCCATGGCCATCGCCACCGGCGCCGCCCACGTCTTCGGCGCGTCGATGGCGCTCGGGGCGTTCCTCGCGGGCATGGTGGTCGGCCAGTCGCCGGTGAGCCAGCAGGCCGCGGCCGACGCCCTGCCCCTGCGCGACGCGTTCGGCGTCCTCTTCTTCGTCTCGGTGGGAATGCTGTTCGATCCGGGCTTCGTCCTGCGCGAGCCGGCGCTCGTCCTCGCCAGCCTCGCCGTCGTGCTCGTGGGAAAGCCGCTCGCCGCCATCGCGGTCGTGGCTTTTCTCGGCTACTCCGCCCGCACCGCGCTCGTGGTCGCGGTCGGGCTCGCCCAGATCGGCGAGTTCTCCTTCATACTCGGCGACCTCGCACGGGACCTGGGTCTCCTCCCCGCGGCGGGAGCGAGCGTTCTCGTGGCCTGCGCGCTCGTCTCGATCT
>JBKPBQ010000368.1:0-12254 GCA_046726955.1 Acidobacteriota bacterium | reverse complement strand
AGTACGAGACGAACCCCGCGCTGCCGTTCTCGCTGGACTTCGTCTCGCCGCGGACGGTGCGCATCCGCCTGCGCACGGGCGTCGAGGCCTGGCCTCCCGCGGAGTCGCTCATGCTCGGGGGGCCCGTCCCGCATGATGGATCGTGGAAGCACGAGGCGATCTCCGGCGGCCACCGCTACACGAGCGCCTTCGGCTCGCTCACCGTCACCGAGAAGCCCTGGCACGTCGAGCTCCGCGACGCGCAGGGACGGCTCCTCACCCGCACGCAGCACCAGAGCGACCTGACGAACACGCTCGTCCCCGCCCTGCCCTTCGCGTACGTCCGCCGCTCGTCCGACTTCTCGCGGAGCGTCGCCGCCGTCTTCTCGCTCGCCCCCGGAGAGAAGCTCTTCGGGACGGGCGAGTCGTTCACGCGCCTCGACAAGCGCGGGCAGCGCGTCGTCCTCTGGGCGAACGACGCCAACGGGGCGGAGAACGAGCGGATGTACAAGCCGATCCCGTTCTTCATGAGCAGCCGCGGCTACGGCATGTTCGTGCACACGTCCGCCCCCGCGACCTTCGACATGGGCGCGAGCTACCACGGCAGCAACGCGCTCCTGCTGGGCGACGACGAGCTCGACCTGTTCGTCTTCCTCGGCTCGCCGAAGGAGATCCTCGACGAGTACACGCGCCTGACCGGAAAGGCGCCCATGCCGCCGCTCTGGTCGTTCGGCCTCTGGATGAGCCGCATCAGCTACTTCTCGGAAGACGAGGTGCGCGCGGTGGCGGCCCGGCTGCGCCGCGAGCGCATCCCGAGCGACGTGATCCACCTCGACACGGGCTGGTTCGAGACGGACTGGCGGTGCGACTACGAGTTCTCGAAGACGCGCTTCCGCGACCCGGCGAAGATGATCGCCGACCTCCGGAAGGACGGCTTCCACGTATCGCTCTGGCAGCTGCCGTACTTCGTGCCGAAGAACCGGCTGTTTCCGGAGCTGCTGGAAAAGGGGCTGGTCGTGAGGGACGGGAAGGGAAACCTGCCTTACGACGATGCCGTTCTCGACTTCTCCAACCCCGAGACCGTGGCGTGGTATCGCGAAAAGCTGACGGCGCTGCTTCGTCTCGGGGTCGGGGCGATCAAGGTCGACTTCGGCGAGGCGGCGCCGCTCACTGGCCTCTACGCGTCCGGCCGGAGTGGCTTCTACGAGCACAACCTCTACCCGCTTCGCTACAACAAGACCGTGGCCGACCTGACGCGGGAGATCAACGGCGAGAGCATCATCTGGGCGCGGAGCGCTTGGGCGGGCAGCCAGCGCTACCCGATCCACTGGGGAGGCGACGCCGGAAAGATGGACGTCGGGATGGCGGCGACCCTGCGGGGCGGGCTCTCGCTGGGCCTCTCCGGCTTCACCTTCTGGAGCCACGACATCGGCGGCTTCTTCGGCGACAAGGCGGAGGACGTCTACCGCCGCTGGGTCCCCTTCGGGATGCTCACCTCGCACAGCCGCAGCCACGGCACGCCGCCGAAGGAGCCCTGGGAGATGAGCCCCGAGTTCCTCGACGCCTACCGCCGCGCCGCGGAGATGAAGTACCGGCTGATGCCGTACGTCTACGCGCAGGCGAGGGACGCCTCGGAGCGCGGGCTGCCCATGGTGCGCGCGCTCTTCGTCGAGCACCCCGACGATCCCGGGGCCTGGAGCGTCGAGGACGAGTACCTCTTCGGGTCGGAGATGCTCGTCGCCCCGCTCTTCGAGGGCGGGACGACCGGCCGCGACGTCTACCTGCCCGGCGGCCGCTGGGTCGACTATCAGACCGGCCGCACGTACGCGCGGGGCTGGCAGCGGATCGAGGCCGGCCCGGTGCCCGCCGTCATCCTCGTGCGCGAGGGTGCGGTCGTGCCCCACATCGGCCTCGCCGCCTCCACCGCCGCTCTCGACTGGTCGAAGCTCGAGCTCGTCTCCTACGGCGCCCCGCGCGGGGACGCCCTCGTCGCCCTTCCCACGGACGGCGTCCTGCGCCGCGTCCGGCTCGCCGGGTCCAGGCTCGAAGCGAACCCGTTCGCCGGCGCGGTGAAGTTCACCGTCCGCAACGCCGCCCGCTGAGCTTGACGCGGCAGCGCGTCGGGAATCGCCGGTGACGACCCTCCCGCTCCTCTTCGCGGGACGCGCCCTGCGGTCGTTCTTCTTCGGCTGGCTGTCCGTCTTCCTCGCCCTCTTCCTCGCCGGCCGCGGCTTCGGAGCGGGGGAGATCGGCCTCGTCTTCACCGCCACCATGGTGGAGGACGCGCTTCTCACGCTCGCCCTCTCCACGATGGCGGCGCGCTGGGGTCCGGCGCGCGTCATGGCGGCGACGGCCCCCCTCATCGCCGTCGGGGGACTGATGCTCGCGACCGCGGAGAGCCGGTGGCTGCTCCTGGCCGGCGCCGTGCTCGGCACGCTCAGCCCCAACGGGCAGGAGGCGGGACCCTTCGCTCCGATGGAGCAGGCGCTCTTGCCGGGCGCCGCCGGCTCGCGACCGATGGTCCGGGTCTTCGGCTGGTACAACGTGGTCTCGTTCCTTCCCGCCGCGGCGGGCGCGGCGGCGGCCGGGAGTGTCCTGGGCTGGGCGGCACGGCGGGGGATCGGCGAGCTCCCCGCACAGCGGGCGATGCTGGCCGCGTACGCCGCCGCCGGAGTCCTCTTGACGCTCCTCTACCTGCTCCTCGTCCGGCGGAACCCGCAGGCGTCTCCTCCCGCCACGCCTCTCGGGTCATTGGGGCTCGGCCGCTCCCGCCGCGAGGTCCTTCGTCTCGCGCGGCTTTCGGCGCTCGACTCCTTCGCGGGCGGATTCATCATGCAGAGCCTGCTCGCCTACTGGTTCCACCTACGCTTCGGGGCGGGACCCGAGGCGCTGGGCGCCCTCTTCTTCGGCACGAACCTTCTTTCCGCGCTCTCGTTCCTGGCCGCCGCCCGCGTGGCCGAAAGGGTCGGGCTCCTGAACACCATGGTCTTCACGCACCTGCCGTCGAACGTCCTGCTGATGATCGTTCCGTTCATGCCGACCTTCGAAGCGGCGGCGATCGTCCTCCTCGCCCGGCACGTCCTGTCTCAGATGGACGTACCGACGCGGCAGGCGTTCACGGTGGCGCTCGTCGCTCCCGAGGAGCGGCCGGCCGCGGCGGGCCTCACGGCGAGCGCGCGCGCCCTCGCCCAGGCGCTCGCCCCGTTCGTCTCCGGGCTCACGATGGCGGTGGCCGCGACGCCCGCGCCGTTCCTCCTCGCCGGAGGCTTGAAGATCGTCTACGACCTGCGGCTCTACTTCTCGTTCCGCTCGCTGCCCCTCGGCAAGGGCGGCTGACCGCCGTCGAGGACGATGCGGATCCGCTCCGCGAGGACGGCCAGGGGGAAGGGCTTCTCCAGGATCGTCTCCGGCGCGACCCCGTGCGCCTCGAGCGCGTAGTGGGCCTGGCCGGAGAGGAAGAGGACCTTCAGGCCCGGGCGCTCGGCGCCGAGCGTGCGGGCGAGGCGGGGGCCGCTGCCCCCCGGCAGCTCCACGTCCGTGAGCAGGAGGTCCACCGACCCCGCTCCGTCGGCGGCGCGCGCGAGCGCCTCGGCGGGGCTGCGCGCCGTCCACACCGTGTAGCCGACCGACTGCAGGTACTCCGCCGCCATCTGCTGCACCTCCTCGTCGTCCTCGACGAGGAGGATCGTCTCGGTGCCGCGCGCCGGGGCCTTGGCCGCGCGCTCCTCGACCACGGTCTCTCCCGAATCCGTACGGGGGAGGAAGACCTTGAACGCGGATCCGCGGCCGGGCTCGCTCGTCACGGCGATCGCCCCTCCGCTCTGGCCGACGATCCCGTAGACGGTGGACAGGCCGAGGCCGGTCCCCTTGCCCGGCGCCTTCGTGGTGAAGAAGGGCTCGAAGATGCGCGACACCGTGGCCGCGTCCATGCCCGTGCCGGTGTCGGCGACGGTGAGCGTCACGTACCGTCCGGGCTCGATCACTCCGGGGGGAGCGTGCACGGGCAAGGAGACATCCTCGTTCCCGGTGGTGATGGTGAGCACTCCGCCCTCCGGCATCGCGTCGCGGGCGTTGAGGCAGAGGTTCATGAGGACCTGCTCGATCGCGCCGGGATCGCCGTGGACGCCGCCGATCCGCTTCGCGGGCGCGAAGCGGATCTCGACCGTGGCCCCGATGAGGCGCCGGATCATCTTGCTCCACTCCCCGACCACGGCGTTCAGGTCGAGGGCGCGGGGCCGCAGCGACTGCTTGCGGCTGAAGGTCAGGAGCTGCCGGGTGAGGTTCGCCGCCTTGCCCGCGACCTGCTGGATGTCGTCGATCGCCGACCGGATCGGCTCGGGGGGGACGGCCCGCTCTTCGCGCAGCTCGAGCGACAGCACGTCGCAGTGGGCGGTGATCGCCATCAGCATGTTGTTGAAGTCGTGGGCGACGCCTCCCGCGAGCTGCCCGATCGCTTCCATCTTCTGGGCCTGCCGCAGCTCCTCCTCGAGGCGGCGGTAGTCCGTGATGTCGATCGCGGCGAGCAGTATGTGGCGGGCGCCCTCCAGGAGGACAACTTCGGCGGAGAAGAGGACGGTGCGTCGCTCGCCCGACTTGACCCGTACGTCCTGCTCGCGGTTGCGGATCATCCCGCGCTCCTCGTACATCTGGAGGTTCTCGCGCCGATCCTCGGCGGCGACGAACCCCAGCTCGACGACGGTCCGCCCCAGGAGCTCCGAGCGCTCGTAGCCGGAGAGCCGCACATACGCGTCGTTGACGTAGACGAGGCGCCCCTCCTCGAACGTGGCGATGCTCATGGGGGTGGGGCTCAGGCGGAAGATGGTGAGGAACCTCTCCTCGGAGGCGCGGAGCGCCTCTTCCATGCGCTTCCTCTCGGTGATGTCGAAGGAGCCGGCGACGACGTAGGGCGTCCCCGCGAGCTCGACGAGCTCCATGGAGATGAGACCGGTCCGCACCTCGCCGGAGCGGGTGCGAAACTGGAACTCCTCGTTGGTCACGCGGCTCGCCCGCTCGAGCTGGCCGAGGAGCTGCCGGCGCCGACCCTCGTCGGGCCAGGTGCCGAGCTCCTGGGTCGTGTGCCCGATCACCTCCCGGCCGTACCCCGTGCTCCGCAAGAAGGCCTCGTTCACGTCCACGAAACGTCCCTCGGGGAAGGTGGCGAGAGTCAGCGGAATCGGGCTGGAGCGAAAGGCCTTGACGAACTTCTCCTCGGACGCGCGCAGCGCCGCCTCCGCGCGCTGGCTCGCGTCGTAGAGCCGGGCGTTCTCGACCGCCACCGCGGCGGGGGCGGCGAGAGCCTCGGCTACACGCACGTGCTCGGCGGTGAAGGCGCCGGGCTCCGTCTTGTCGAGGGAGAAGAGGCCGATCACCTGGCCGCTCGCGCGCAGGGGGACGGCGAGCCAGCACCGCACGTGCTCGCAGCCGGGGATGGCGAGCCAGCGCGGCTCCTCCTGGGTGTCGGCGATGAGCACGCTCCCGCGGTCGAGCGCCTTCCACCAGAAGGGGTTCTCCAACGGGAACGCCCCGAGGTGGGACCGCCCGTCCCGCTGCTCGTACCCCCGCTCGGCGCGCTGGATGAGACGGCCGTCCTCGACGAGCATCACGTTCGCGCTGTCGTAGGGGACGAGCCGCCCCACCGTGTCGAGGAGCGTGCCGAGGACGCGGTCTAGATCGAGCGAGCGGGTGAGAGCGAGGTTGCCCTCGGTGAGCGTCCGGAGCTCGCCGGTCCGGCGGGCCACCCGCGCGGAGAGCGTCCGGTTCCAGAGGAGGACGAAGGCGAGGGCAATGCCCGAGACGCCCAGGGCGAGGAGGGCGATGATCGTGAAGCGGCGGCTCGGGCCCGGCCGCGGAGCGAGCTTCACCCACCGGTGGTAGATCTCGTCCCGTTCCGCCGGCGTCACGAGGGAAAGGCCCTTCTCGAGGATCCGGTGGAGCTCGGGCCAGTCACTTCGGGAGGCCATTCCCATCCGGTACGTGAAGCCGGTCTCCCCCGCGACCTTGAGGTTCGTGATCCCTTCCTTCTCCATCCGGTAGGTCGCGACGGGCAGGTCCGAGACGAAGGCGTCCACGAGCCCGAACGACACCTTGCGGAGGCCGGTGCGGTTGTCGGGCACGGGGTCGAGGACGACGCCGGGGAATCGCGCGGCGACGAAATCCCCGGCCGCGTAGTTGACGACCACCGCCACCCGCGCCCCCTCGAGGTCGGAGAGGGTGAGGCCATCGCGGGCGCTCGCCCGTGTGATGAGATAGGCGGGAAGCTCGAGGTAGGGACCGGTGAAGCTCCACACCTTCTCGCGCTCGGGGGTGGGGGCGAGGAGAGGACGGACGTCCCCGAAGAGCTGCTTCAGGGCCCCCGAGCGCGAGCGGACCACCTGGAACCGAAGGCCCAGCCGTTGCTCGAGGAGGGCGACGTAATCCGCGCTGAACCCGCGGTAGAAGCCCTGGTCGTCGAAGAACTCCAGGGGAACGGAGTCCGAGCCGGGGCGCAGCAGGATCACCGGGTGGCTCGCGATCCAGGCCTGCTCCTCCGCGGTGAGCACGGCGGTCGCGGGGGGAGGGGCGATGCCGGCGGACGCGCTCCCACTCGACAGCGCGGCCCCGGCGAGGCACAGGGCGAGGCGAAGGCGGCGGCGCGTCCGGCTCGAAGGTCCGGCGGTCAGACTCTGCTCTCTCCCACGAGGGGAGAGGCGTCGGTGCGCACGCGGCCGCGGCGCCTCTCCCGTGCTTCCTCGATCACCAGGTACAGAACCGGGATGAAGAACAGGTTGAGGAGCGTCGAGGCGATCATTCCCCCGAAGACGGTGGTGCCCACGGAGTGGCGGCCGCCCTGGCCCGCCCCGCCCGCGAGCACCAGCGGCACCACGCCGAGGATGAACGCGAACGAGGTCATGAGGATGGGGCGGAGGCGGATCCGCGCCGCCTCCACCGCCGCCTCGGCGACCTTCAGCCCGCGCTCGCGGAGCTGCTCCGCGAACTCCACGATGAGGATCGCGTTCTTGCTCGCGAGCCCCACGAGCATCACCAGCCCGATCTGGCAGTAGACGTCGTTCTGCAACCCGCGCCCCCACTGGGCGAGGAGCGCCCCCAGGAGGGCCATCGGCACGGCGAGGAGCACGATGAAGGGCAGGACGAAGCTCTCGTACTGCGCGGAGAGCGTGAGGTAGACGACGAGCGTCCCGAGCCCGAAGAGGAGCGCGGCGATGCCGGCGGACTGCAGCTCCTCGAGGGAGAGGCCCGTCCACTCGTAGGCGAAACCCTGGGGCAGCGCCTTGGCGCTCAGGTCCTCCATGGCCGCGATGGCCTGGCCGGAGCTGCGGCCGGGGGCGGCCGCGCCGTTGATCTCGGCGGAGCGGAAGAGGTTGTAGTGCGAGATCACCTGCGGTGTCGCCGTCTGCTCCACGCGCACGAGGTTGTCGAGCGGCACCATCCGGTTGTCGTCCGAGCGCACGTAGAACTCGCGGAGGACCCGCGGCTCCGAGCGGTACTGCTTGTCCGCCTGGACGTAGACGCGGTAGGCGCGGTTGTTGAAGTCGAAGTCGTTGACGTAGGCCGAGCCCATATAGACCTGCAGCGTCTCCGTGATCTGCTCCAGGGGCACGCCCACCGACTTGGCGCGCTCGCGGTCGATCGTGAGCACGAGCTGGGGGTCGTCGGCGGTGAAGCTCGTGAAGAGCCCGCTCAGGTCGCCGCGGGAGTTCCCCTCGCGGACCACGGCCTGCGCCGCTCCCGCCAGCTCGTCGAGCGTGTGGCCGCCCTGATCCTGCAGGACGTACTGGAAGCCTCCGAAGTTGCCGAGCCCCTGCACCGCGGGAGGCAGGAACGGGATCACGATCGCGCCGATGATTCCCCCGAGCGGCGGCCGCAGCCGGTCGATCACGGCCTGGGCCGAATGCTCCGAGCCGCGCCGTTCCGCGTAGGGCTTGAGGCCGAAGAACAGCAACCCGCGGTTGGGCGCCGTGCCCCCGAAGCTGAACCCGCTGACCGCGAAGACGGTTTCCATCTCCGGCTGCTTCTGGAGGATCGCCTGGACGTCCTCGGCGATCTTCCGCGTGTAGTCGAGCGAGGCGCCCGCGGGGGACTGGATGGCCACGATGCCCCAGCCCTGGTCCTCGTCGGGCACGAAGCCGCGCGGCACCGCCTGGTAGACGAACGCAGTCGTGGCCAGGCCCGCCGCGAAGAGGGCCAGGGCGAGGCGGCGGCGTCCCAGGAAGCCGCGCAGCGTCGTCCGGTAGCGGTCGGTGACATTCCGGATCGTGCTGTCCACGTGCGTGAAGAACCAGCCCTTCTGCCCGTGCCCGCGGCCGAGGAGGCGGGCGGACAATGCGGGCGTGAGCGTGAGGGCGTTGAACGCGGAGATCGCGATCGAGAAGGCGATGGTGAGGGCGAACTGCCGGAAGAGGATGCCGGTGGTGCCCGGGAAGAGCGCGACGGGCACGAAGACGGCGACGAGCACGAGCGAAGTCGCGACCACCGCTCCCGTCACCTCCTTCATGGCCGCGGAGGCGGCGAGCCGGGCGTCGCGCTGGCCCCCTGCTATGTGCCGCTCGATGTTCTCGATGACCACGATCGCGTCGTCCACGACGAGCCCCGTGGCGAGCGTGATGCCGAAGAGGGTGAGCGTATTGATCGAGAAGCCGAGGAGCTTGACGAAGGCGAAGGTTCCGATCAGGGACACGGGGATGGCGGCGGTGGGGATGAGCGTGCTCCGCCAGTCCTCGAGGAACACGAAGATGACGAGCACGACGAGGAGGATCGCCCCCGCGAGCGTCAGGAGCACGTCGTGGATGGACTCGTTCACGACGTCGGTGGCGTCGAACGCGAGGTGGTACTTCATGCCGGGGGGGAACCGCTTGGACAGCCGCTCCAGCTCGGCGAGGGCGGCCCGGTCCACCTCGAGGGCGTTGGCGTTCGAGAGCTGGGTGATCCCGAATCCCACCGCCTCCTGCCCGTTGAACTGGAGGAGCGAGCCGTAGTCCTCGGCCCCGAGCTCCACGCGGCCCACGTCGCGGAGGCGGACGAGCGTGCCGTCCTCCGCGGTCTTGACGATGATGTTCTCGAACTCGTGGGGCTCGGTGAGCCGTCCCACCGCGCGCACGCTGATCTGGAAGGTCTGCCCGTCGCGGGCGGGGGGCTGGCCCACCTGTCCCGCCGCCACCTGCACGTTCTGCTCGCGGAGGGCTCGTACCACGTCGGAGGCCGTGAGCTTGCGGCTCGCCGCCCGCGCGGGGTCGAGCCAGAGGCGCATGGCGTAGCGCCGCTCCCCGAACACGAAGACGTCCGCCACGCCCTTCACCCGCTTGAGCGCGTCGCGGACGTAGAGGTCCAGGTAGTTGCTCATGAACTGCGTGTCGTAGCGGTTGTTGTCGGCGGTGACCGCGGCCCCGAAGACGAAGTTGGCGGAGGTCTTGGTGACCACGACGCCCGTCTGCTTGACCTCGTTGGGCAGGCGGCCGAGGGCGAAGTTCACCCGGTTCTGCACGTCCACCGCGGCGAGGTCGGGATCGCGGTTGAGGTCGAAGGTGACGGTGATGAGGCTGATGCCGTCGTTGCCGCTGGTCGAGGTCAAATACTTCATTCCCTCGGCCCCGTTGATCTGCTGCTCGAGCGGTGTCGTCACCGAGGTCTCGACCGCCTGCGCGCTCGCCCCCAGGAACGCGCTCGTGACCACGACCTGCGGCGGGGCGAGGTTCGGGAACTGCGCGATGGGCAGGCTCGGGATCGCGACGAGGCCCGCGAGCGTGATGAGCAGCGCGCACACGGTGGCGAAGATGGGCCGCCGTATGAAGAAGTCGACGAACATGGCGGGTCAGCCCTGGGGCTTGACGGGCACGCCGTCGGCGAGGAACTGCGTGCCGGACACCACCACCCGGTCTCCCGGACGGATCCCCTCCAGCACCACGTAGTCGTTCCCCACGATGTCGCCGAGCCGGATCGCCTTCTGCCGGGCCACGAGCGCGCCCTTCTCGTCCTCCGCCACGAAGGCGAAGGCCCGCCCTCCGATACGCGACACCGCGAGGACGGGAACGACCGGGCCCTCGTGCGTCTCCCAGACGATGCGCGCGCGCACGAACTGGGCGGTCCGGAGCATCCCCGCCTCGTTGGGAATCGTCGCCTTCACGAGCACGGTCTGCGTCTGGTCGTCCACGCGCGGGGAGATGAAGGAGACCTGGCTGCGGGCGAGCTCCTTGCCCGAGCTGTCGAGGAGCTGCACGGGAAGCCCCAGCTTGAGGCGCGGCGCGCGCTCGAGGGCCACGTTGACGTAGGCCTCGAGCGTCCCCGGGCGGTCCACGGTCGTGAGCACGGTCGTGTTCGTGACCCGGTCGCCCACGCGCACCGGGATGTCGCCCACGATGCCCGGGGTGGACGCGGACACGCGGTGGTAGCGCAGCTGTACCTCCTCTTCCCGTACCTGCGCCTCGAGCGACTGCAGCTCTGCCTGGGCGGTGTCGAGCGCGGAGCGGGCCTGGTCGAGGTCGGCCTCGCTCGAGATCCCCTGCGCCCGCAAGCCCTTCACACGCTCGTACTGCTGCTGCGCGTACGCAAGGGCGGCACGCTTGGCCGCGCGCGTGTCCTCGTGGCTCTTGACCGTCGCCTGCTGCTTGGCGGGGTCGATCTCCATGAGCGGCGTCCCGGGTGTGACCCGCTGCCCGGAGCGCACGAGGATCTGCGTCACCTCGCCCTCGACCTGCGGCATGATCACCGCGGAGTCGCGGGATTTGAGCGAGGCCACGTACTCCGTGGCCTCGTCCACCGGCACTGCCCGTGCCGTCTCGATCTTCACCGCGACGGGCGGAGGGCCGGCGGCGTTTCCAGCCTCGCGGGCGCAGCCCGCCCCGAAGCCGACGAGGGCCAGCAAAGGCGCTAGGCGCCGCACCGGGATCGGGCACCACCCGGGGTGAGCCCATGCGTGGGGCATGGAACGGCTGAGACTAATGCACCCGTGGCAGGGTCGCAAGGCGCCGTCCGCCCCGGTCCGGGCTTTCAGGGCTTGGCGGCGCGGAGGCGTTTTCCGCCCGAGGTCCGGAGCTCGGCTTCGTCGGGGTACGAGACGGGCTTCAGCGTCACCTCGGCCGGCACGGGCTCTCCCCGGAGCCGGCTCGCCACGAGATCGATCGCGGGGCCGGTGTTCGGAGGGGTCACGATCGTGGCGGCGAGCGTCCCTTCGCGGACCATCCGTTGGCCGCCCTCGGGCAGCCCGTCGCAGCCCGTGAAGGGCACGCCGGCCCGCTCGGGGACGAGCCCCTCGATGGCCCGCCGCGCACCCACGGCCATGGCGTCGTTCTGGCTCCCCACGAGGTCGGGGGGCAGGGTGTCGGAGCTCTTGAGCCGCAGCCAGCTGCGCACCGCCTTCTCGCCGCTCGCCTCCGTCCAGTGTCCCGAAACGACGCGCAGCTCGATCCCCGTTCCGGCCGTGGCTTCCTCGGCTCCCTGGAGCCGCTCCTGGGCGACCGAGGTATCCGCGGGACCCTCGATGTAGAGCACGTTTCCGCCCGTGGGCAGGAGGATCCGGAACTGCCGGCCCTGGATGCGGCCGACCTCGAGCTGGTCGGTGCCCACCGCGGCGACGAGCGCCTCCGGATGGCGCTCACGCATTTCCGTGAGATACGGAACCTTGCGATTGAGCAGCACCCACCCGATCCCGGCCTGGACCGCGTTGCGGGCCACGCGCTCGAGCCCCTCGCCCACGACCGTCTCCACCACGATCGCCGCCGGCCGCTCCTCGGCGGGGGCGTGGATGAAGTGGAAGAGCTGGTGGATCTGCTCGAGGGGGTTCATGTCCGCGTAGACGATCTCGACCTCGAGGTCGTGGCGGCGGGCCGCGGCCTCCGCGTCCCGGGCCTGGAGCAGCTGGAACTCCTGCTGCTTGCTCAGGAGGCCGACCACGACCTTCTGCTTCAAAGACGGGGCTCCCAGGTGCGGATTGGCTCCGCGTGTGGCATGGTGTTCCTCGAAACGTAATGCAGGAGCCAGGCGGTCGCAACCCGAACGTCGCCATCATCCGCGACGTGTCGCCCGCGCTCGCGGACTGCGAGCTCACGTATCTCGACCGCGAGCCGATCGACCTCGAGCTGGCCGTCCGGCAGCACGCGGAGTACGCGCGGGCGCTCCGGGAGCTGGGCCTCGACGTGGTCTCGCTTCCCGGGGACGCGGCCATTCCCGACTGCTGCTTCGTCGAGGACGTCGCGATCGTGCTCGACGAGCTCGCCGTGATCACGCGGCCGGGAGCCGAGTCGCGTCGCGGCGAGACAGCGGTCGTAGCCGCGGCTCTCTCCGCT
>JBKPBQ010000367.1:0-5338 GCA_046726955.1 Acidobacteriota bacterium | reverse complement strand
CCGGGCGCTGGCGACGTTGCTCTTCGGCGTGAGCCCCACCGACGCCGTGGCCTTCGGCGGGATCGCCACGCTCCTCGCCCTCGTGGCCCTCCTCGCCTGCGCGCTGCCCGCGCGCCGCGCCGCGAGCGTCGACCCTCTCGTGGCCCTCCGCGAGGAGTAGCCAGGGCTTCAGTTGCGCGACCAGCGCTCCGCTCGCCGCGGAGGGCGCGAGGCGGAAACTCGGCCGTCGCGCTCGACGTAGCCGAGGGCGGCGAGGACCGCCGCCGTCTCGGTCGCGGGGACTCCCAGGAGCGTCGCGATCTCGGGAGGAGGCCGGAACGGCCCGCCGCGGGCGAGACGCGCGAGGGTGGCGGCCACGCGGTCCAGCCGATCCACGCGTACCGCTCGCGGGCCGACGGGTTGATAGCCGCACGCCGCGTAGAACGCCGACGGCAGGGAGGCGTCTTTCGGCACGGACGGGATGCCGTCGGGCGCCGCTGTCGCCGGTCCGCCATGTCGAGCGACGAAGAGCCGCGCGCGGAGGCGAAGGATGTCGGGGCGGAGCAGTGCGGGCAGGAAGACGCTCAGCCGGCCCAGCGTGACGCCCAGGCGTGCGAGCGCCCGCCGGTCGTCCGGCGTGAGCGCGGCCACCTGGGAGGCGACGGCCCGGCGCGGGAGCGTGCTCAGCGACTCCGAGAGCGCGAAGGCCAGGCCGCGCGCCGTTCCCGCCGGGGCTTCCTCGCGCAGCGTGAAGACCGGGGCCAGCAGCGTCCGGACGTGCTGGTCCACCCAGCTCGCGAGCCGACGTCGGACCTGCTCGCGGAGCGGAGCGTCGAGGAGGTCGGTGGAGAACACCTCGACCTGGGGGGCGAGGACGCTCTCCCCCGCGGACAGGCGGGCGATCGTAGCGCCGCGCCAGGCCACGGCTCCCGACGCGAGGAGCGCGAACGAGGCGTCCGCGTCGTCGGCCAGCGCCTTCACGCGCTCGCGGACGGCCGTGCGTAGCGTTCGGTTCGCGGCGGCGAGGAGGCCCTTCGAGCCCTCGCGAACGCCGGGATCGGGGCGGAAGCGGAAGCCGTCGAGCGCGCCCGCCCGCAATCCCTGCACCAGCACCTCGCCACCGTCCGTGACGACCGTGATGAGCTCTGCCGGGTCGTAGCGGAGCAGGATCGTGGCCGGGCGGTCCACGTATTCCTCCGTCAAGCGCTCGTGGAGCGCGTCGGAGAGGCGATCCTCGACCTCGCGCGTCCGCTCCTGCCAGTGCGCGGAATCCGAGAGCCAGCCCGCGCGGTGCGCGAGGTACGTCCAGGTGCGGATGCCGGCGAGCCGGGCGAGAAGGAGGTCGAGAGGTCCGTCCTGCCGGTCGAGGTCGCGGACGCTCTCCGCGACCCACGACTCCGAGAGGCGGCGGGCCGGCCCGGAGAGGTGACGGAAGCACTCGGCGAGCAGACGCGTGTGGCCGTCGCTGCGTGCGCCCTCGAAGTCCGGGACCTGGCAGACGTCCCACAGCAGCCGCACGGCGTCGGGGTTTCGGATCCGTCCGGTCACGTCGGGGTCGGCGAGGAGCGCGCGCAGCGCGCGGTGGTCGTCGGCGTCGGGGATTCGGCGCATCCACTCGTGCGGCGGCCGCCGCTCGAGCGAGGCCAGGAGCGCGGCGCCGGACGAGTAGTCGAGCTCGGCGTTCCGCCAATAGAGCATCTCCAGCGGCGGGAAGCGGTGCTCCTCCACCGCGCGCACGAGACGGTCCTCGAGCGGGCCGAGATCGGTGGTCGGGGCGAAGTGGCCGTCCCGCACGTGCCGGCCCGCGCGGCCCGCGATCTGGGCGACCTCGGCGGTGGTGAGGGCGCGTCGGCCGATGCCGTCGTGCTTCTCGAGGGCGGTGAAGACGACGCAGTCGATGTCGAGGTTGAGGCCCATGCCGATCGCGTCGGTGGCTACGAGCAGGTCCACGTCGCCCGACTCGTAGAGGCCGACCTGGGCGTTGCGGGTGCGGGGAGAGAGCGCGCCGAAGACGAGCGCGGCGCCGCCCTGCTCGCGCCGCAGGCGCTCGGCCAGCCGGTAGAGCTCGGGGATGGAGAACACGATCACCGCGCTGCGCCGGGGGAGCCGGCCGATCTTCTTGGGGACGGCGTGCGTGAGCGTCGACAGCCGCGGTCGCGAGATGAATCCGGCGTCGGGGAGGAGCCGCCGCAGCAGCGGGCGGATCGTCTCCGCCCCGATGAGCATCGTCTCCTCGCGGCCTCGGGCGTGGAGGATGCGGTCGGTGAAGACGTGCCCGCGCTCGCGATCGGCGGCGAGCTGGATCTCGTCTACGGCCAGGAAGTCCACCGGCCGCTCGACGGGCATCGCCTCCACCGTCGCCACCCAGTACCGCGGCCGCGGGGGAACGATGCGCTCCTCGCCCGTGACGAGGGCCACGGCGTCGGGGCCCAGGGCGCTCCGGATCCGGTCGTAGTTCTCGCGCGCAAGCAGGCGCAGGGGAAAGCCGATCATCCCCGTGCGGTGGGCGAGCATGCGCTCGAGCGCGAGGTAGGTCTTGCCGGTGTTCGTGGGGCCGAGGAGAGCGGTGACGGCCGGCCGCATGGAGAAAACGATCGCCCGAAAACGGGCGGGCTTCAACCCGCCGCCGCGCCCTGCCCGTCGCCGGCGCCAGGATCGTCTAGACTGCAGAGGTGCCCGAGGTCCTCGCCTCCGGACCCTCCGCCGCGGGCGAAGCGCTCGCCGACTTCGTGCGCCGCCATCCGCGGCTCGCCGTCCTCACGGGCGCCGGCTGCTCGGTCGCCTCGGGGATCCCCGAGTACCGCGACCACGACGGTAACTGGAAGGCCCGTCCGCCCCTGACCTACTCCGCGTTCGTCGGCAGCGAGGCGGCGCGCCGGCGCTACTGGGCGCGCTCGACGTTCGGATGGCAAAGGGTGGCTTCGGCGGTGCCCGGCACCGCCCATCGGGCGCTGGCCCGCCTGGAGCAGACGGGTCACGTCCGCGCGGTCGTCACGCAGAACGTGGACACGCTCCACCAGCGCGCGGGCAGCCGGCGCGTCGTGGACCTGCACGGCCGGCTCGACGAGGTGGAATGCCTGGACTGCGGGACGCTCGTGCGGCGCGCGGACATGCAGGAGCTGCTGCTCGCCTGGAACGCCGGCTGGCGCGCGACGCTCGAAGGGGATTCGGCGGCGCCCGCCGCCGCGCCGCGCCCCGACGGCGACGTCGACCTCGAGCGCGATTTCTCGGACTTCCGCGTCCCGGACTGTCCCGCCTGCGGCGGCGTCCTGAAGCCGGCGGTGGTCTTCTTCGGCGAGAACGTCCCCCGCGGCCGGGTGGAGTCGGCGCTCGAGGCCGTGCGCGGCGCCGACGCGCTCCTCGTGGTCGGATCGTCGCTCGCGGTCTACTCGGGCTACCGCTTCTGCCTGGCCGCCTGCGACGAGGGCAAGCCCGTGGCCGCGGTCAACCTCGGCCGGACGCGGGCCGACGAGCTCTTCGCGCTCAAGGTCGTGGCCGACTGTGGAGACGCGCTCCGGGAAGCCACGGTCCGGCTCGCGCCGTCCGCGGTAGGATTCGACGCGCGATGAGCCGACGCTACGAGCAGGCGTACGACGAGTCGATCCGCGACCCGGAGGCGTTCTGGGCGCGAGCGGCGGAGCGGATCACCTGGTCGAAGCCGTTCGGGAAGGTCCTGGAGGAAACAGGCGGCCCGCTGCCGCGGTGGTTCACCGGTGGCGAGATGAACACCTGCTACAACGCGATCGACCGCCACGTCGAAGGTGGCCGGGCCGAGCAGCCCGCGGTGATCTACGACAGCCCGGTGACGTCCACCAAGCGCACGCTGACCTACCGCCAGCTCCGCGACGAGGTGGCGCGCTTCGCCGGCGTCCTGCGCTCGCTCGGCGTCGAGAAGGGCGACCGCGTCGTCATCTACATGCCGATGACGCCGGAGACGCTGATCGCCATGCACGCGTGCGCCCGCATCGGGGCGATCCACTCCGTCGTGTTCGGGGGATTCGCGTCGCACGAGCTGGCGGTGCGGATCGAGGACGCCGCCCCCAAGGTCGTCGTGTCCGCCTCCTGCGGGATCGAGGTGAAGCGCGTCGTGCCCTACAAGCCGCTCCTCGATCGCGCCCTCGAGCTGTCGAGCCACAAGCCGCACCACTGCGTGACGCTGCAGCGCGAGCAGCACCGCTCCGAGCTCGTGCCCGGACGCGATCACGACTGGCACGCGCTGATGGCGACGGCGCGCCCGGTGGACTGCGTTCCCCTGCTCGCCACCGACCCCCTCTACATCATCTACACCTCGGGGACGACGGGGCGGCCCAAGGGCATCGTCCGCGACAACGGCGGGCACGCGGTGGCCCTCGCCTGGTCGATGGACAACATCTACGGCGTCGCCCCGGGCGAGGTGTTCTGGGCGGCGTCGGACTTCGGGTGGACGGTCGGCCACTCGTACATCGTCTACGCGCCCCTCTTCCACGGCTGCACGACGGTCGTGCACGAGGGCAAGCCGGTGGGCACGCCCGACGCCGGAGAGTTCTGGCGCGTCATCGAGGAGCACGGCGTGCGCGTGCTCTTCACCGCCCCCACGGCCTTCCGTGCCATCAAGAAGGAGGATCCCGCCGGCGATCACCTCCGCAAGTACGACCTCTCGCGGTTCCGCGCGCTCTTCCTCGCCGGCGAGCGGCTGGACCCGGACACCTACCACTGGGCGCGGGCGCTCCTCCAGAAGCCCGTCGTCGATCACTGGTGGCAGACGGAGACTGGCTGGCCGGTGGCCGCGAACTGCATGGGGCTCGACCCGCTGCCGACGAAGCCCGGCTCGCCGACGAAGCCGGTGCCCGGCTGGCGCGTCGAGGTCCTGGACGACGCCGGCCGCCGCCTCCCCGCGGAGAAGGAAGGATCGGTGGCGATCAAGCTCCCTCTCCCGCCGGGATCCGTCCCCACGCTCTGGCAGGACGACGAGCGCTTCAAGAGCATCTACCTTTCGAAGTTACCCGGCTACTACCTGACGGGCGACGGCGGCTACTTCGACGAGGACGGCTACCTCTACATCATGGGCCGCATCGACGACATCATCATCGTGGCCGGCCACAACCTCTCGACAGGCGCGATGGAGCAGGCCATCGCCAGCCACAAGGACGTCGCGGAGTGCGCGGTGTTCGGCGTCAAGGACGCGCTCAAGACCCAGCTCCCGCTCGGCCTCGTCGTGCTCAAGGCGGGGGTAGGCCGCGACCACGCGGAGATCGTGCGGGAGCTGGTGGAGCTCGTGCGCGAGCAGGTGGGGCCGGTCGCGAACTTCAAGGTCGCCGGCGTCGTGCCGCGGCTGCCCAAGACCCGCTCGGGCAAGGTCCTCCGGGGCACGATGCGGCAG
>JBKPBQ010000366.1:0-7155 GCA_046726955.1 Acidobacteriota bacterium | reverse complement strand
GGCTCGGGCTGCCCGTCCACCTCGAGAACTCGGGGAAGGCCTGCGCCCTCGCCCAGGTGTGGAGCACGCGCAACCAGGGCGGCAACCCCCCGAGCCTCGTCTTCGTGAGCGTGTCCGACGGGCTCGGCGTGGGGGTCGTGGTGGGAGGCGAGCTGCTGCGTGGCCAGCACAACATCGCCGGGGAGTTCGGCCACGTGCCGATCAACATCGACGGCCCGCGCTGCGGGTGCGGGGCAACGGGGTGCTGGCAGGCCTACGTGTCGAACCTCGCGACGCTCTCCCGCTACTTCGGGCGCGACCTGCGCTCGCTCAAGCCGCACTCGCGCGAGGCGGTACCCCTGACCATCGAGGACCTCGTGGCCCGCGCGCGCAACGGCGACGGCAAGGCGGTGGCCGCGGTCCAGGAAACGGCGCGTTACCTCGGCCTCGGGCTGGGCGCGCTCATCAACGCGATCGATCCCGCCGTCGTCTACCTGAGCGGAGAGATCACCGCGGTCTGGGACATGATCGAGGAGACGGTGCGCGCCGGCCTCGCGGAGCGCGCGCTCACGCCTTCCGCCGCGCGCACGCCGATGCAGATCGTTCCTCCCGAGCAGTACCCGCGGCTGCGCGGTGCGGCGGCGCTCGTGGCCGCTCCCGCGTTCGCGGCGCCGGTCGTGGCCTGACCTAGTTCTTCTCCCGGACCACTCGGATCAGGTGGTCGGTGAACCGGAAGCGCATCTCCGGGACTTCGTACTTCGGCATGTGGCAGCTCGCGCAGTTCTCCTTGGCGACGGGGCAGACACGCGCGGTCCTGCCCTTCGCGCTCTTCTGTCCGGCCGTGTGGCAGGCGAGGCAGCGCGCGTCATAGGCAGCGATATCCCGTACGAGCGGCCGGTGCGGATCGTGGCAGGCGACGCACGTCAGGCGCTCGTCGCCTTCGCCCCAGCAGCGGCTGCTCTGGAGGCGAAAGGGCTGCGAGCGCAGGGCGGCGATGCCCTTCTCGCCGGCGAGCGTCACGTCCCACCACGTGGCGTGGCAGGCGCCGCAGAAGTCCACGGACGCCGTGGCCTCGGCGCGCCGCGGCGTCGTCAGCGAAGCCTTCACCTCCGCGAGCTTGCCCTGCTCGACCGCGCGGACGTGGGTCGCGCCCGGCCCGTGGCAGGCCTCGCACGTGACGCCCGGGACGAGCCGCTTCACGTCGAAGAGGCCCTTGGTCGTGGCTGCGGTCGTGTGGCAGCCGAAGCATCGGCGCGCTTCCGCGTCGGGCAGCGGACGTCCCGCCGCCTCCTCGAGATCGCGCGGCGACTCGAGCGCGCGGCTGGGCGTGAAGCCGAGGCCGCCAGCGGCGTCGAACCAGCTCGCGCGGCTCTCGTGGAAGCGTCCGTCCTTCTCGTAGACCCACGTCTGCCCGACGGTGCCCACGCCGAAGGCCCAGCCCAGGGGGAGCGCGAGCGAGCGGTCGTCCTTCTTTATGGTGTAGACGCTCTCACCCCGGCCCGTCGCGATCCGGTACTCGTGCCCGGCGAGGCGCGCCTGGAGATCGGGGTGGGCGCGCAGCACCGTGGACTCCGCGGCCGGTGTGAGCGTCCGCGCCATCGCCGTCCGCGACTGCCCGGCCTGTGGGGCGTGGCAGCTCGCGCAGCGCGCGGCGCCGACGTAGTCGGCGAGCGGCGGCTTTCCCTGCGTAGGCCAGAAGCCTGGCCCCTGGACGCGGTCGGCGGTGGCCATCCCCTGGGCGCTCGCCGCCGCCGCCCGCAGCACCGCGACGAGGAGGCCGAGCGCGACTGCCCGCGAGCTCACGGCCGCGCCGCCGGCGTGCCCTTTCCCTGCGCGACCACCACCACCCGGTTGCCATCGCCGCCGGGGAAGCGCTCGCGCTCTCCGCTCGGCCACTGCACCTCGATCGCCGCGTACCGCGTGTCGGCTCCGAGGCCGAAGTGGACGCGCGTGTCGTTCTGGGAAACGAAGCTCGAGCCGCTCTGCACCTCGCCCGAGAGCCGCCGATCTCCCACGGTCAGGTACACGCGAGCCCCGAGCGCGTCGCGGTTCTCCTTCGGCCCCACGCACTCCACGAGCAGCCAGTTCTTGCGGGGCCCGAAGTTCTTCAGCAGGCTCGGCCGCGCGCCCATGTTGTTGACCACGACCTCGAGCGAGCCGTCGCCATCGAGGTCGCCCGCCGCCGATCCCCGCGACGACCAGGCCTCGAGGATCCCCGGGCCCGAGCGGTCGGACATGTCCTTGAAGCGCCCGCCTCCGACGTTCCAGTAGAAGAGCCGCGGCTGGCGGTAGTGGACGTCGGGGATGCGGTCCGCCTCCGGGTAGACGTGGCCGTTGATCAGGAGGAGGTCGCGCCGCCCGTCGTGGTCCACGTCGATCAGGTGGACGCCCCAGCCCACGTAGGACATGTAGCCGCCGAGCCCGGCCTCGAAGACGCGGTCCTCGAACGTGCCGTCGCCGCGGTTCCAGTAGATGTTGGGCACGTCGTCGCTGAAGTTCGTCTTGACGATGTCGAAGCGGCCGTCCTCGTCCACGTCGGCGACGGCGACGCCCATCCCGCCCTGCTCCTGGCCGCTCTCGTTGAGCGCGGCTCCGGAGAGAAGCCCCGTCTCCTCGAACGTGCCGTCCCGGCGGTTGTGGTACAGCAGGCTCGGCGTCGAGTCGCAGGCTACGTAGAGGTCGGGGTAGCCGTCGTCGTCGAAGTCGGAGGCGACGGCGGTGAACCCGTAGCACGAGCGCGGCTTTCCGATCCCGCTCGCTTCCGAGACGTCCCGGAAGCGTCCGCCCCCCACGTTGCGGAAGAGGCGCTGGCGGCTGAAGGGCAGGCCGCGCGGCCCGCACATCACAGGGATGCCCTTCCAGAGGCAGTAGCCGCCGCTGCCCGGCTCGGGCACGCGCGTGCGGTCGAACTCGAGGTAGGACGTGACCGCGAGGTCGAGCCGCCCGTCGCGGTCGTAGTCGAAGAAGGAGCAGCCCGTGTCCCAGCGCGGCGGCGCTCCCGCGAGGCCGGCCGCCTCCGTCTCGTCGCGGAACGTCCCGTCGCCCTGGTTGCGGTAGAGCACGCTCCGTCCGAAGTAGGTCACGAAGAGATCGCGGTGGCCGTCGCCGTCGTAGTCGGCGACACACACGCCCTGGCCCCAGCCCGTCCGCAGCAGTCCCGCCTTCTTCGTCACGTCCTCGAAGCGCAGGCCGCCGAGGTTCCGGTAGAGGTGGCTCGTGGGGGCATCCTTCGCCTCCGCGTCGAGCGTCGTCCCGTTGACGAGGAAGACGTCGAGCCGCCCGTCGCCGTCGTAGTCGAAAAGGGCGACGCCGCCGCCCGTCGTCTCGAGGATGTAGCGCTTGCGGTCTTCGCCTCCCGAGACGTTCGGGGCGAGGAGACCCGCCTCCACCGCCACGTCGCGGAAGTCGACGGTAATCGGGGGCAGGTCCGTCTCGATGGGTTTGACCTTGCGCGCCGGGCGCGTGGGGCTGGCCATGCCCTGCTGCGCCTGCACGCCGGGACGCGCGAGGACGCCGGCCACGACGAGAAGGAGAAGTGCGACCGCGACGCGCCGGACCATGGAGCCGTCGAGTTTGGCGGCTTCACCGGCCGTCTTCAAGGTCAAGCCGCCCCGGGGCGCCGGGAGTCGTCCCGGGGCGGCCGCGATGGGATCGAGTGAGACCTAGCCCGTCGCGAGGTGGAGGCTGCGCTCCCCAGCGCCGGACGCCGGGGCGTCGAGGGAAGGCAGCACGCTCGTGGTGGTCTTACGAAGTCCCAGAAGTTGCGCGTCTTGAAGCTCTTGAGTGCCCACGTGTTTGTACGCAAATCCGACAAACGCGACCTCTATCTGTCATATCAAATATATCGGTGTCAAGTGAATTTTTTGGACTCGACGACTTCGGATTTTTGGTCCGATTCAGCGGGCCGTCTTGGGGGCCGTTTCGAGCTTTCGGGCCGCGGCCCGCTCGCGCGCCGCGTCGTCGGTCCGGCCGAGGCCGTCGAGCGCTACTGCGAGAGCGCGGTGCGTGGTCGGCTCGTCGCCTCCCCAGACGAGCAGCGAACGCAGCGCCGTTTCCGCCGTGGCCCACTGCTTCGCCGCGAGTGCGACGCGCGCGAGCTCGCGCTGCGCCGCGACGAGACTCGGCTCGAGCTCGACCGCCTTGCCGAGCTGGTCGAGGGCGCCCGTCGTGTCGCCGCGCTCCGCGAGGAGCCGCGCCCACTCGTATCGGTAGGCGGCGCGATCGGGATCGAGGCGCACCGCGCGCAACAGCGATTCCTCGGCTTCGGCCTTGCCGTCGGAAGTCCGAAGGAGCGCTCGACCGAGCCGGTAGTGCGCGTCCGCGAACTCGGGCGCGGCCGCCACCGCATCGCGCAGGTTCGCGACCGCCGCCCCGACCTCGCCCTTGTCGATCTGTCCCGATGCGAGACCCACGAGGACCATCGCCCGCCCGAGCTCGGCGTCCTTCTCCTTGAGCTGCTGCGCGGCCTCGAGCGCCGCTTGCGACTCGTCCTTGCGCGCGGTCCTGGCCAGGGCCTGGGCGAGGTTGACGCGGGCCTCGACCGACCGCGGATCCAGCCGCGCCGCCTGCTCGAATTCGCGGATGGCGCCGTCCGTATCGCCGAGGCGCGAGAGCACCATGCCCAGGAGGTTGTGGCCCTGGGGATCCGCGGGCTTCTCGGCCACCGAGAGCCGCAGCTCCTGCGCCGCCGCGTCGAGCTGGCCCCTCTCGCGCAGCATCAGCCCCAGCGCGCGGCGGGCGTCCGCGTGGCGCGGATCGCTGGCGATCGCCGCCCGAAGCTCCCCTTCCGCCCCGTCCACATCTCCCTGCAAACGGAGCGCGAGGCCGAGGTCGTACCGGTAGGCGGGATCGTCGCCGGCGAGCTTCGCCGCCTGGCGCAGCTCCCCGACCGCGTCGTCGAAGCGCTGGCGCTCGGCGAGGAGCTGGCCGAGGGCGCGGCGCTCGCGCGGCCGCGAGGGTGCGAGCTCCACCGCCTTGCGGAGCTGGCGCTCCGCGTCGTCGAGGTCCGCGGGGTCGCGGACGCCGCGTCCCTCGCGGTAGCGCTCGGAGAGGTGCACGCCCAGGTCGTAGCGTGCGTCGGCGAGCGTGGGCGCAGCCTGGGTCACCTCGCGGAGGAGGCGGATCGTGCCGTCGCGGTCGCCGAGCTTGGCGAGGGCGACGCTCAGGGCGTAGCGCGTCTCGATCGAGCGCGGCCGGAGGCGCAGGGCCGACTCGTAGGCAAGGACGGCCTCTCGGGACCGGTCCGTGCGATCGAGGATGACGCCGAGGTGGAACCAGGCCTCGGGACGGCGCGGATCGAGCCGGATGGACTCGCGGAAGGCGGCGGCCGCCGCGTTGGCCTGGCCCGACTGCCCGAGGGCGACGCCGAGCGAGTCGTGCGCGACCGCGTCGTCCGGGCTCGCCGCCACCGCCGCCTCGAGCTCGACGAGCGCGGCCTCGACGCGGCCCTGCTCGAGGAGGGCGATGCCGCGGTCCCGCCGACTCTCCGCCGGAGTCGCGGTGACCTGCGTGGCGAGAGCCAGGCCCGCGAGGAGGATCACGGCTCCGACGGCGGAGGCTGCGGAGTCGCCGTGCCCTCGCGGACGATGCGGACGACGGCGCGGCGGAGGTCCCGGTCGGGATCGTCCCCGCGCTCCTGCTCGTTGAGGCGGCTGACGCGGGCGAGCAGCTCCTGCGCCTTCTCGCGGTCCCCCTTGCGTCGGTAGGCCTGGCTGAGCGCGTAGAGCGCCGCCGTCGCCGACGGATCGAGGGCGGCCGCTCTCTCGAGCTCGGCCACAGCCGCGTCCACGTCGTCGCGCTTCAAGAGGAGCCGCCCCAGCTCCGCCCGCGCCGGCGCGAAGTCGGGCTTCGCCTTGATGGACGCGCGGAGCGCTTCGACGGCTTCCGTCGCGGCCGGGCTCGCGGCCTCGACCCCCGAGCGCAGGAGCGCGACCGCGAAGATGTAGGGCACGACGTGGTCCCGGCTCTGCGGGCGCTCCGCGCGCAGCACCTCGACCGCCTTCTCGGTCTGTCCGCTCTGCATCCACACCATGCCGAGGGCGGCGTAGGGGACGGGCTGGGCGGGAGCGAGCTTTCGCGCCGTGTCGAAGGCCGCCTCCGCCTCCGCGAGCCGCGCCTTCATGGCCAGGAGCACGCCGCGCTGCACGTGCAGCTGCCAGGAGTCGGGGAGCTGGCCGAGGCCGATGTCCACGATCTCGAGGCCGAGGTCGAAGTTGTCGTGCTCGAGGCAGATCGAGGCGAGGTCGATGTAGTTCTCGGGAGACTTGGGCTCGAGGCGCGTGGCCTGGCGGAGCGCGTCGTAGGCCTCCTGGACCTGCCCCGCCTTCAGGTAGGCGCGCGAGGCGAGGTTCCAGAGCTCGGCGGAAGCCCGTCCTTCCGCCGCGAGGTCGCGGAACACCTTTATCGCCGCCTCCGTGTCTCCCGCCTCGACGAGCATGAGCGTCTGGTTGTATCCGGCCGCGGCGGGATCTTCGTAGCTCTTCCGCGCCGCCGCGAAGAACCGGGCGGCCTCGGGATACGCCTTCGCCCGGCCGAGCGCCACGCCGGCCTCGAAGAGGCTCGCGCCCGCTGTCGCCGGGATCTTGTCGAGCACCGCGACCGCTGCCTTCGTGCGGCCCGCGTCGACGAGGCACCGTCCGTAGTGCAACGCCCACCGCGGGTCCTGCGCGTAACGAGTCCCGCTCTTCTCGTAGCGGGCGAGGGCGTCCCGCGGCCGCTTGGCGGCGTAGTCGATCTCGCCGAGGTAGAGGTTCGCGATCTCGTCGGCGGGGACGATCTTCAGGACGTCCTCGAAGTGGGTGCGGGCGGCCTCGGCGCGGCCGGAGTCGTACTCGTTGATCGCGAGGTTCTTCAGCGCGGGGTAGAAGCGGGGGTCCACGGCGAGGGCGGCCTTGAAGCGCTCGTTGGCCGCGTCCCTCTTGCCGGCGCCGGTGAGGGCGATGCCCATGAGGTTCAGCGCCTTCAGGTCGCGGGGAGCGGCGGCGAGCTGTTTCTCGAGATAGGGAAGGGCTTCGGCGAACTCACGTCTTTCGACGTGGTGGAGGGCGCACTCGTAGGCGGTGGTGGTGCAGTCGACGGCGGGGGACGGGTGGGGACTGAGCAGGAGAAACGAGACGGCGAGGGAGCGGATGGACACGACGGAGGATTCTAGGACGAGGTTCTGGGGGCGGGAAGGAT
>JBKPBQ010000365.1:0-6564 GCA_046726955.1 Acidobacteriota bacterium | reverse complement strand
CAGCCACGCGCCGCGCCTACGAGCACTTCGGGCGGATGCCGCCGGAGGCCGCCCCGGGGCAGAAGAAGCTCTTCTAGCTCTCGTGGACGTTTCCCTCTTCGACTACGAGCTTCCTCCGGACCGCATCGCCCAGCAGCCGCTCGCCGAGAGGGATGCGTCGCGGCTGCTCGTCCTGGGCAGGAACACCGGAAGGGTCCAGCACCGGATGTTTCGGGACCTCCCCGAGCTCCTCGACCCGGGCGATCTCCTGGTGGCCAACCGGAGCCGGGTCTTCCCGGCGCGGCTTCTCGGCCGGCGGGAGGGTGGCGGCGAAGCGGAGGCACTCCTCGTCAGGGAGAACGCAGACGGCACCTGGGAGGCACTTCTGCGCCCCGGAAAGCGGCTCAAGCAAGGTGCGCGCATTCGCATTGCGGACGACCTGAGCGTCGTCGTCCTCGAGGGACCGCCCGCCGTTCGGCGTCGGGTGCGCCTCGAGTGCCGAGACGACACGCGCGCGGCGATCGAGAGACACGGGCACGTTCCCCTTCCTCCCTATATCCGGCGCGAGGATCGGCTCGAGGACCGGGACCGGTATCAGACGATCTATGCGCGAGAGGCCGGCAGCGTCGCGGCCCCGACCGCGGGCCTGCACTTCACCGCAGCACTCCGTGGGCGACTCGCCGAGCGCGGAGTTGGTTGGACCGAGGTCGTCCTCCACGTGGGCCCAGGGACCTTCCGGCCGGTCGAGGTGGACCAGGTCGAGCGCCACACGGTGGACGCGGAACGCTTCGAGGTCCCCGCCGAAACGGCCGAGGCGGTCGCCCGGACGCGCGCCGCCGGCGGCCGCATCGTTGCGGTGGGCACGACCACGACCCGCGTTCTCGAGAGCACGGCCGCCGCCGCCGCCGTCCGCGCGGGCGAGGGCGAGACCGATCTCGTCATCGTCCCCGGCTTCGAGTTTCGTGCGATCGACGCGCTCGTCACGAACTTCCACCTGCCCCGCTCGTCGCTGCTCCTGCTCGTGTCCGCCTTCGCCGGCCGTGAACGGATCCTCGCTGCCTATGCCGAGGCGATCCGCGAGGGGTACCGCTTCTACTCCTACGGGGACGCGATGCTCATCCTGTGAGCGCGGGCCGGCGCCCCGCGGTCTCGGATCTCCTTGATTTTCAAAGGCCCGCGGCCGCCCGCCTTGACAGCTTCGGGGGTGAGGTTCACAATTTTTTCTCGGTCGCGTCATGGAACACACGCTGGTTCTGAACGCAACCTACGAGCCCCTGCGGATCGTGTCGTGGCAGAAGGCCATGACCATGCTCTTCCAGGGGAAGGTCGAGGTCATCGCCGTCTATGATCGGGAGATCCGCGGCGTCACGGTCCGGGTCAAGCTCCCCTCGGTGCTTCGCCTGCTCCGTCACGTCCGGATGAAACGCCCGTTCGCCGACGTGCCGTTCTCCCGGGCCAACGTGTACGCGCGCGACGACCACCGCTGCCAGTACTGCGGACACCGGTTCCCTCCGGCCCAGCTCACCTTCGATCACGTCGTGCCCGTGGCCCGCGGAGGTCACAAAGGGTGGGACAACATCGTGACCTGCTGCATCCCCTGCAACCGCAGGAAGGGAGACCGTCGTCCGGAGGAAGCGGGAATGCACCTCATCCGCAAGCCACGCCGTCCCGAGGCGCTCCCCTACCTTACGTTGAGCCTCGGGCTCAACCGCGCGCCGGAGAGCTGGCGGGACTATCTCTTCTGGGACGTCCATCTGGACCAAGGCTGATCGAGCGGATTCCCCGCCGATGAGCCTCAAGGGCGACCTCAAGACGATGTCGCTGCCCGACATCCTCCAGTGGATCTCTACGGGCCAGAAGACGGGTACCCTCCACATCGAGCGCCGTTCCATACAGAAACGGATCATCGTCCGCGACGGGCTCATCTACTCGTCGTGGTCCACCGACCCGCGGGAGTCCCTCGGCCAGTTCCTCATCCGCATGCGCCTCGTGACGGAGGAGCAGCTGTTCAAGGCGCTCCTCGCCCAGGAGGAGAAGGGACGGCTCATCGGCTCCATCCTCGTGAGCGACGGCATCCTCTCCGAGGACGACCTGCGCGAGGCGCTCAAGGCCAAGGTCGAGGAGACGATCTACGATCTGTTCCTCTGGGCTTCGGGGCTCTTCGAGTTCAAGGAGGGCGAGTTCCCGCAGGACGTGCTCATCGCCTTCGAGACGCCGGTGACGCCGGTCGTGCTCGAGGGGATCCGCCGCGTGGACGAGTGGCAGCGGATCAAGAGCGTCTTCCCCACGATGGAGATCACGTTCAAGGTGCAGGGCGCGCCCCACGCCATCCAGGAGCCGCTGCCCCGCCAGGTCCTCGGTCTCGCGGCGGCGGGAAAGACGATGGCAGAGATCAGCCTGGAGCTTCGCCGCTCCGAGTTCGAGACGGCGGCGCTCTTCTTCGATCTCTACAACCGGGGCCTCCTCGCCGTGGACCAGGTGCGGAACGACACGCGGAGCGCCGATCCGGTGGGAGCGATCCAGGCCCTCCTCGCGCTGGCCTACCAGCGCCTGCAGGAGCACCGCTACGAGGCGGCGATCAAGGCCTACGAGGAAGTGCTCTCCCTCGACCGGCTCAACCAGAACGCCAAGAAGGGCCTCATCGCGGCCATGGAGGCCCGCCAGCGCGAGAAGGCCTTGAAGACGGTCCCTCTCGACAAGGTCCCCCACCTCACGTTGGACATGGCCGCGCTCACCCGGGAGAACCTGGACTCCCAGGAAGGGTTCGTGCTGTCCCGCGTGAACGGGGACTGGGACGTGCAATCGATCCTGAAGCTCTGCCCCATGACCGAGGAGGACGCCCTCCTGATCTTCGCCCGCCTCCTCGAGCGGAAGGTCATCGAGCTGCGCTGAACCCGTAAACAAATTCGAACCCCGGAGGCCCGAGCGGCGTCTCAGGACGCGAGCAGGAGGTGCGTCCATGCGGCACGCAGCCGGTCTCGCCCTGGCGGTCCTCGTTCTCGTTCCGGCTCTTCCCCTACACGCCGACGAGTGGTCGCGGCAGTACGCTATCCGGGGCCGGGCCGACCTCCACGTGAAGACCGACGACGGCAGGGTCACCGTGGAGGAGGGACGAGCCTCCGACATCGCTGCCCACGTCGTCACCCAGGGCTGGGCGATATCCCCGGACGAGGTGACGATCACGGAGCGGCAGGCCGGGGACCGCGTCGATATCGAGGTCCAGCTGCCCAAACACCGCAACCACTGGTGGCCGGGCCGACGCGAGATCGCAGTGACCGTGCGCGTGCCCAAGGAGCTCGACCTCGACATCCGCACCGGTGACGGCAGCGTGAGCCTCCCCGCCGTCGCGGGCAACCTCCGCGTCTTCACCGGCGACGGGAGCATCACCGCGGAAGGGGCGCAGGGAACCCTTCAGCTGCACACCGGCGACGGGTCGATCAGGGCGCGGGGCGTCGAGGGCCGCCTCGAGGCGGACACCGGCGACGGCCGGATGGACGTCCGCGGGCGCTTCGACGTGCTGGACCTGCGCACCGGCGACGGCAGCATCGTGGCCGAGGTCGAGGAGGGCTCCCGCGTGGCCGGCCCGTGGTCGCTCCGCAGCGGAGACGGAGGCATCACCCTCCGGCTTCCCGAAAGCCTCGGCGCGGAACTCGACGCGCACACGGGTGACGGCTCGATCACGCTCGACGTGCCGGTCACGGTGGCGGGATCCCTGAGCCCGACCACGGTGCGGGGCCGGCTGGGAGCGGGCGGTCAGCTCGTGAGGATCCACACCGGGGACGGCTCGATCCGGCTACAGCGCCTGTAGTCTCAGTCCAGCCGGCGGCCGATCACGGGAGCGATCTGGCGCAGGTCCCGGACGAGGGCCTCGAACATCGGGGGCGTGATCGACTGCGGGCCGTCGGAGAGCGCGCTGTTCGGGTCGTGATGGACCTCCACCACGATCCCGTCGGCCCCCACCGCGACCGCGGCCCGGGAGAGCGGCAGCACCTTGTCGCGCCGGCCCGTCCCGTGGGACGGATCCACGAGGATCGGCAGGTGCGACAGCGACTTCACCGCCGGCACGACCGCGAGGTCGAGCGTGTTCCGCGAGAAGTCCGAGAACGTGCGCACGCCGCGCTCGCAGAGCACGACCGCGTAGTTCCCCTCGGAGACGACGTACTCCGCCGACATCAGGAACTCCTCGAGGGTGGCGGCGAGCCCGCGCTTCAGGAGTACGGGCTTTCGGGCCCGGCCGCACCGCTTGAGCAGCGAGAAGTTCTGCATGTTGCGGGCGCCGATCTGGATGGCGTCGGCGTAGCGCTCCACGAGGTCGACTCCCTCGGTGTCGAGGGCCTCCGTGACCACCGGGAGGCCCGTCTCGTCGCGCGCCGCGGCGAGGATCTTCAGGCCCTCCTCGCCGAGGCCCTGGAACGAGTACGGGCTCGTGCGCGGCTTGAAGGCGCCGCCCCGCAGGAGCTGGGCTCCCGCCTGCTTGACCGCGCGCGCCACCGTCAGCATCTGCTCGTGCGACTCCACCGCGCACGGTCCCGCCACCACCACGAGCGCCGGCCCGCCCACCGCGACACCCCCGATGTCCACCACCGTGTCCTCGGCCTTCACCTCCCGCGACACGAGCTTGTAGGCGTGGGTGACGGGGATGACCTCGAGGACGCCGGGCAGGCCCTCGAAGATGGGAGCGTCCACCGCGCCCTTGTTGCCGGTGATGCCGATGGCGGTGCGCTGTGCCCCGGGGATGGGGTGCGCCTTCATGCCGCGCGCTTCGACCGCCTTCACCACCCCGCGGATCTCCTCGGGAGTGGCGCTCTGCCGCATCACGACGAGCACGGCTCAGACCCCCGTCGCGAGACGGCTCTTTTTCCGGCCGTACGCGAAGTAGAGCACTAGCCCGACCACGAGCCACAGCACGAAGCGCTCCCACGTCAGCGCGGGCAGCCCCGCCATCAGGAACACGCACATCCCGGCTCCGAGGATCGGTACGACCGGGACGAACGGGACGCGGAACTTCCGCGGCCGGTCCGGCTCCTTCGCCCGGAGGATGAGGATGCCGAGACAGACGAGCACGAACGCGAAGAGCGTGCCGATGTTCGTGAGCTGCACGACCTCGTCGATGTTCAGGAGCGCCGAGAAGAAGGCGACGAAGGCGCCCGTCACGAGCGTCGCCACGTGCGGTGTGCGGTACTTCGGGTGGACCTTCGCGAACCACGACGTGAGGAGCCCGTCCCGCGACATCACCATGAAGATGCGGGCCTGGCCGAGCTGGAAGACGAGGAGGACGGCGGTCATGGCCACGACGGCACCGAAGGCCAGGAACCCCGCGGCCCAGTCCTGCTTCGCGTAGGCGAGCGCCGCGGCCAGGGGGTCGGCGACGCCCACGAGCCTCGCGAACGGGATCATGCCGGTGAGGACGAGCGCCGCCGCCACGTAGAGCACGGTGCAGATGACGAGCGAGCCGATGATGCCCCGCGGCATGTCGCGCCCGGGGTCACGACACTCCTCGGCAGCGGTGGAGATCGCGTCGAAGCCGATGTACGCGAAGAAGATCAGCGACGCCCCGTGCCACACCCCGCCGAACCCGCCGGGGAAGAAGGGCGTCCAGTTCGCGGGCGTCACGTAGCGGACTCCCACGGCGATGAAGAAGAGGAGTGTCGCCACCTTCAGCACGACCACGACGTTGTTGACGCGCGCCGACTCCTTGACTCCCCGCACGAGCAGCCAGGTGATGACGCCGGTGATGGAGGCGGCGTGGAGGTTCACGATGATGGGGACGCCGAAGACGATGGGATGGCTCTGCCAGGCCTGATAGGCGATCGACATCTCCGGCCCGAGCGTGTCCCCCGCCACCATCGCGCGCGAGGCGAGGAGCGCCGAGCGGTAGTCGGTGGCCATCCAGGCGGGGATCTCGAAGCCGAGGCCGAGGAAGAGCTGGCGGAAGTACGCGGCCCAGGAGATCGCGACCGCGATGTTCCCGACCGCGTACTCGAGGATGAGGTCCCAGCCGATGATCCAGGCCACGAGCTCGCCCATCGTGGCGTAGCTGTAGGTGTAGGCGGAGCCCGCGATCGGGACGAGGCTCGCGAACTCCGCGTAGCAGAGCGCGCAGAAGCCGCAGGCGACGGCGGTGATGATGATCGACATCGCGACGCCCGGTCCCGCGGGGAGACCCGTCGCCCCCGAGGTCGCGCTTCCCAGGGTGGCGAAGATCCCGGCTCCGATGATCGCGCCGATCCCGAGGGCGATGAGGTCGACCGCGGTCAGCGCCTTCTTGAGCCCGTGCTCCGCGTCCCCGCCTTCCGCGATGAGCCGGTCGAGCGACTTCGTTCGGAAGAGCGACATGGGGTCAGGTTCCCTCCCGCCGCAGCCGCGCGGCGCTCCGCGACGGCGGGAAGAATACGGGCCGCCCGGGGGGTTTGCAAGACTGACCGGGGGCGGCGGGCGGTCAGGGCGTCGAGGGGAGCGCGTCCAGGAGCGAGCGCACCCGCGAGCCCTGCGTGGCGTCGCGACGCGCGAGGTAGGCGGCGGCGTCCTCGCGAGCGCGCGCGAGATCGGCGGCGTCGCCGCCGCTGCGCCAGGCCGCGACACCCG
>JBKPBQ010000364.1:0-9179 GCA_046726955.1 Acidobacteriota bacterium | reverse complement strand
GAGCCTGGAGCGACCGAACGACAGCCTCGCGGGCGGAGTGCGTCGCGCGATCAGGCGGGAGGCGAGACGCCGGCGGCCAGCGTTCCCAACGGGAGGCCCAGGTAGTCCCGCGCGTTGAAGAAGCAGACGTTCGCGACGAGGGCTGAGAGAAGCGCGCGGTCGTCGGGCAGGAGCCCCTGCCGCACGTCGTTGCCGAGCAGGTTGGAGAGCAGCCGCCGGAAGTACTCGTGGCGCGAGTACGAGAGGAAGCTCCGCGAGTCCGTCACCATCCCGATGAAGCGGGACAGCAGGCCGAGGTTGGAGAGCGCGCGGATCTGCGCCTCCATGCCGTCCTTCTGGTCCAGGAACCACCAGGCCGTGCCGTACTGGAGCTTCCCGGGGACGCTTCCGTCCTGGAAGTTGCCGATCATGGTGGCGAAGAGCTCGTTGTCGCCCGGGTTCAGGTTGTAGAGGACGGTCTTCGCGAGCTGGTCGGTCTCGTCCAGCCGGTCCAGGAAGCGGGCGAGGGGCCGGGCCATCTCGAAGTCGCCGATGGAGTCGAAGCCCGTGTCCGGGCCGAGCGTGCGGCGCAGCCGCGTGTTGTTGTTGCGCAGCGCGCCCAGGTGGTACTGCTGCACCCAGCCGCGCGCGTGGTCCATGAGCGCGAAGCGGTGGACGAGGAAAGAGCGGTAGCGCACGACCTCGCCCCGCTCGGGGCTGCGGCCGGCGCGGGCCTTGTCGAACGTGGCCGCGACCTCCGTGTCCGCCCACGGCTCCGCGTAGGGGTGCTCGAGGCCGTGGTCGCTGGCCCGGCAGCCTGCCGCGTGGAACGTGGCGTGCCGCCGGTCGAGAGCGTCCAGGAGCTGCGTCAACCCGCCGATCGACGCCCCCGCCGCCGCTTCCAGCCGGTTCAGCCACTCGTTGAACGCCGGCGGGTCGTCGACGCCGAGCGCGCGGTCCGGGCGCCACGTCGGGTAGACGCGCGTCTCGGGATCGTCACGCAGGGCGAGCGCCTGGTGGTGGTCGAGCGGGTCCGCGGGATCGTCCGTCGTGCACACGGCGGCCACCCGGAACTGCTTCAGCAGCCCGAGCGTCGTGAAGCCCGGCTCCTGCAGCCGCTCGTTGCAGCGGTCGAAGACCGCGCGCGCCGTCTTCGGGGAGAGCAGCTCCTCGATCCCGAAGGGCCGGCGCAGCTCCATGTGCGTCCAGTGGTAGAGCGGGTTGCGGAGCGTGTGCGGCACGGTCCGCGCCCACGCCTCGAACTTCTCCCAGTCCGAGGCGACGCCCGTGCAGTAGCGCTCGGCGACTCCGTCCGACCGCATGGCCCGCCACTTGTAGTGGTCGCCCTCCAGCCAGATCTCGGTGATGGAGCGGAAGCGGTGGTCTAGCGCGATCTGGTCCACCGGCAGGTGGCAGTGGTAGTCGACGATCGGCAGGTCCTTCGCCCCTTCGTAGAGCTCGCGGGCGAGGTCGGTCTCGAGGAGGAAATCGGGAGCGGGGAAGGGCTTCATGCCGGCGTCTCCTCGAGGTTCGGTGGCGCGAGGGTCGGCACGAGAAGCTGGATGATGGCGAGGGCCGCGAGGTAGGTGAAGCCGGCGATGAAGAAGATGGGGACGTAGCTGCCCGTTCGCTGCAGGATCTCGCCTACGAGGATCGAGATGAGCATCCCCCCGACCGCTCCCGCCATCCCCCCGAAGCCCACGACGGAGCCCACCGCCCGCCGCGGGAACATGTCGGACGTGAGCGTGAAGAGGTTGGCGGACCAGCCCTGGTGGGCCGCGGTCGCGATGGAGATGAGGCCGACTGCCACCCAGAGGCTCGACGCCCGCGACGCGAACATGATCGGCACGACGGCGAGCGCGCTCACGAGCATCGCCGTCTTGCGCGCGGCGTTGACGCTCCAGCCGTGCTTGAGGAGCGACGAGGAGAGCCATCCTCCTCCGATGCTGCCCTCGTCGGCCACGAGGTTGATCACGACGAGAGGCAGGCCGATCGACTTCAGGTCGAGGCCGTGGCTCCGGCTCAAGAAGTCCGGGATCCAGAAGAGGTAGAGCCACCAGATGGGGTCGGTCATGAACTTGCCGATAGCGAAGGCCCAGGTCTGGCGGTGCGGGAAGAGCTTGCGCCAGGGGATGGGTGTGACCTTTTCGGGTGGATCGCTCCGGATGTATGCCATCTCCGCGGGCGAGATCCGCGGGTGCTCTTCGGGCGGCCGGTAGCTCGCCATCCACCACGCGAGCCAGAGGAATCCCGTGAGCCCGGTGCCGATGAAGGCCCACTGCCAGCCCCAGTGGAGCGTGATCCAGGGCACGACGATCGGGGTGACGAGCGCCCCCACGTTCGTGCCGGAGTTGAAGATGCCGGTGGCGAGCGCGCGCTCCCTCTTCGGGAACCACTCGGCGATCGTCTTGATCGAGGCCGGGAAGTTGCCGGCCTCACCCAGGCCGAGCGCGAAGCGCACGAGCGCGAAGCCCGCGGCCGATCCGGACAGGAGAACCACGGAGAGCCCCGTCGTGGAGTCGAGGTTGACCGTGGGCAGCTTCAGCCCCGGGAACCGGTCCGCGACCGCGTGGGCGATCGCGGCCACGCTCCAGAGCACGATCGCGAGGCTGAAGCCCCGCCGCGTGCCGAGCTTGTCCATGACCCGGCCCGCGAAGAAGAGGCCGATCGCGTACGCGAGCTGGAAGGTGAAGACGATCGCCGCGTAGATGCGCTCGTCGGCCCAGCCGAACTGCTGAACGAGCGTCGGCTTCAGGATGCCGATGACCTGCCGGTCCACGTAGTTGATCGTGGTCGCGAAGAACAGCAGCGCGCAGATGACCCAGCGCTGGTAGCCGACGCCCGGCGGCGAGGGGCTCACCGGGCGGTCTTCATTGATTGACGCCGCTGGCCAGGAAGCCGCCGTCGACGCAGAGCACCTCGCCGTTCACGAAGCTCGCGGACTCCGAGCAGAGGAAGACGCAGGCCCCCTGCAGCTCCTCGACCTGGCCGAAGCGGTGCACCGGCGTCCTCATCTTGAACTCGGCCCCGCGCTCGCTCTCGTCGAGCAGCTTCGTGTTGAGCGGGGTGCGGAAGACGCCGGGGGCGATCGCGTTCACGTTCACGCCCTTCGGCCCCCACTCCAGGGCGAGGGCGCGGGTGAGGCCGGCGACACCCGCCTTGCTCGCGGTGTAGGCGGCGACCTCGAAGAGCCCGACGAACGAGGCGAGGGAGGCGATGTTGACGATGCGGCCGTAGCCGCGCTCGGTCATGTGGCGGCCGAAGACCTGGCAGGCGCGCATGGTGCCCGTGAGGTTCGTCTCCAGGATCGCCTGCCACTCGTCCTCGGGCACGTCGAGGCTCGCAGTGCGCTTGGTGCGGCCCGCGCAGTTTACGAGCATGTCCACCTTGCCGAGGGCGGCGACGGTGTCCTTGAGGACGGCCTCCAGCGAGGCGCGATCGGTGACGTCCGACTGAAGGCGGAGCGCCTTTCGTCCGCGCTTCTCCACCTCGGCCGCGGCCTCCTCGACCTGCTCGCGGCGCCTCGAGCTGGGGACGACGCTCGCTCCCGCCTCCGCCAGCCCCTTGGTGAGGGCCATGCCGATGCCCGACGTCCCTCCGAGCACGACCGCCACGCGTCCGTCGAGGTCGAGTCCCTTGAAACCCACGTTTCTGGCTCCCGAGGCGATGTTTAGTACCTTTGCCGGCGAGCGGCTGTCAAGCAAATGCGGCCCCGCAGCCGCTCAGACGATGCCCGCCCCCTTGCGCGACTCCGCCGGCCGCTCGACGGCCTTCTGCGTCCGGTAGCCGCTCTTGCGGAAGGTCGCCACGGGATCGATGGCGCCTCCCGCGCGGTAGCGGGCCATGGCGAGGATCGGTCCCACGTCCCTGGTGAACGCGTCCTTGAGGGTCTGGAGGGCCATGAGCGCGTCGTTCTTCTCCTGGTGCTCGGAGAGCGCCGCGCGGTCCACGAGGTGGGCCTGCACGTAGGCGCGCACGAGCTCGACGGCGCTCGTGGCCAGCGACTCCACGGGGTCGGTCACGTTGTGCGACTGGTCGAGCATGTGCGAGGGGTCGAAGCCGGGGACACCCTCGAGCTCCGCGTCCACGAGCTCGTTGAAGATCAGGAAGAGCTGGAAGGGCTTGATGGAGCCCGCGTCGAGGTCGTCGTCACCGTACTTGCTGTCGTTGAAGTGGAACCCGGCGAGCTTCCCGAACTGGATGAGCCGGGCCACGATCATCTCGATGTTCACGTTCGGCGCGTGGTGGCCGAGGTCCACGAGCGAGAACGCCTTGTCCCCGAGCTCGCGCGTGCAGTGGTAGCTGACCCCCCAGTCGTTGAGGACGGTCGAGTAGAAGGCGGGCTCGTAGAGCTTGTGCTCGATGAAGAGCCGCCAACCGGGCGGGAGCGCGCGGTAGATCGCGCGCAGGCTGTCGAGGTAGCGGTCGAGGGCGCGGCGAAAGTGCTGCTGGCCGGGGAAGTTCCCCCCGTCCCCGATCCACACCGTGTGCGAGCGCGCCCCGAGTTTTTGACCGAGCTCCAGGCACTCCAGGTTGTGCTCGATGGCCTGCCGGCGCACCGCGGCGTCGGTGTGGGTGAGGCTGCCGAACTTGTAGGAGAGCCGCGACTCCGGCGGGTCCTCGAACGTGTTGGAGTTCATCGAATCGATGCGGAGGCCCCGCGCCTCCGCGAAGGCCTTGAGCTCCGCCGGGCGGTCCGGCTTGTCCCACGGGATGTGCAGCGAGACGGCGGGCGTGACGCGCACGAGCTTCTGCACGACCTCGCAGTCCTCGATCTTCTCGAAGACGTTCCGCGGCTCCGCGGGGCCGGGAAAGCGCGCGAACCGCGTGCCCCCGGTGCCCACGCCCCAGGAGGGCAGGGCGACCCGAAAGGCCGCCGCCCGCTCCGTCAGGCGCTCGATATCTACTCCCCGGCGGGTGAGGCGGAGCCCGAGAGAGTCGTAGTCCTCTGTGAGCGCGGCGAGCCGCTTCTCGTTCTCCTCGGCGATGAGCGCGTCCGTCAGTGTGAAGCCCATGGCCCCTCCTTCATCGACCCCCCAGTGTCCCTCGCCGAGCAGGGGGAGGGAACCGCATAGCACCTCATCGCGTGAACGCGGACACGTTGCCGGCGTCCACGTTCAGTATGTTGCCCGTCGACTTCGAAGACAGCTCGGAGGCGAAGAAGTAGACCGCCTCCGCCACGTCCTCGGGCAGGACGCTCCGCTTCAGGAGGCTGCGCTTGCGGTAGAAGTCCTCGACATCCCCCTCCTCGATCTTGTTGCTCGCCGCGCGCTCGGCCCGCCAGGAGCCGTCCCAGATCCGCGAGCCGCGGATCACCGCGTCCGGGTTCACCACGTTCACGCGGATCCCGAGCTCCGCTCCCTCCAGGGCAAGGCAGCGCGCGAGGTGCAGCTCCGCGGCCTTGGCCGTGCTGTAGGCGGCGGCGCCCGCGGAGGCCACGAGCGCGTTCTTGCTCCCCACGAAGACGATCGAGCCGCCCTTGCCCTGCCGCTTGAGGAGACGGAACCCCTCGCGGCCGACCAGGAAGTAGCCGGTGGCGAGGATGTCCACGTTCTTCTGCCAGGTGGCGAGGGTCGTCTCGTCCACCGGGGACGCCGAGGCGATGCCCGCGTTCGAGACCACGATGTCGAGCCCGCCGTACTCGCGGACGGCGCGGGCGAAGCTCTCCACGACCGACGTTTCGTCGGTCACGTTCGACACGACGCCGCGCACGCGGTCGGCGCCGTGGGCCTTGCCGAGCTCCGCGGTGGCGGCCTCGAGAGCCTTCTCGTCGAGATCGGTGAGGACGACGCACGCGCCTTCCGCGAGGAGCCGCCGTGCGGTCGCCATCCCGATGCCGCCCGCCCCCCCGGTGACGAGCGCGATCTTCCCCGCGAGGCTCTTCGGCTTGGGCAGGCGCTGGAGCTTCGCCTCCTCGAGCGGCCAGTACTCGATGTCGAAGGCGTCCTGCTCCGGCATGGGCCGGTACTCGTCGACGCCCTCCGCCCACCGCATGACGTTGATCGTGTTCACGTAGTACTCGGCGGCGACGCGCGCCGTCGCCTTGTCCTTCTGGAAGGAGAGGAGTCCCAGACCAGGCACGAGCACGAGCACCGGATAGGGATCGCGCATGGGCGGGGAGTCGGCACGCTGGCAGCGCTCGTAGTAGGCGGTGTACTTGGCGTGGTAGCCCTCGACGAGCGCGGGGAGCCGCGCGACGAGCTCCGCGGCTCCTTCCCTCGCGGGGTCGAACGGCACGAAGAGCGGGCAGCGCCGCGTCCGCAGGAAGTGGTCGGGACAGGTCGTCCCCAGCGCCGCGAGCTCAGCGGCGCGCGCTCCGCCCACGAACTCGAGGACGGCGGGAGAGTCCGCGTAGTGCATCACCTTCGGCGCCAGCGCGCTCAGCATTCCCCGCAGCGCCGGCGCCACCGCCTCGAGCAGCGCGTGGCGGTCTTTCTCCGGGAGCGGAGCCGCCGTTTCCCGGCCGAAGGGCTCCTTTCTGCCGTGCGCGTCGAGCCAGTCCGCCGCCTTCTGGATGACGCGGAGCGTCGTCCGGTAGCAGTCCTTGGACGTCTCCCCCCACGTCACGAGGCCGTGGCTGCCCAGCACGAGGCCGGCGAGGCCCCGCTTCTCCTCCGCCAGGCGGCCGACCTCCAGGCCGAGGTCGAACCCCGGGCGCTGCCAGGGCACCCAGGCGATCTCGTCCCCGAAGACCTCCTTCGTGAGCCGCTCGCCGTTCTTCGCCGTGGCGAGCGCGATGATCGCGTCCGCGTGCATGTGGTCGACGTGCCGGTGGGGGATGAAGCAGTGCGGCGGCGTGTCGATGCTCGTGGCGCGCGGGTTGAGATCGAAGGCGCAGTGTGGGAAATAGCCCGCCATCTCGTCCTCGTGGGCGAGGCCGCGGTAGAGCGCCTTCAGCGACTGCAGCTTGTCCACGTAGAGAGTGGCGAAGCCGTCCTTCTTCATGCTCCCGAGGTCGCCCCCCGAGCCCTTCACCCAGAGCACGAGGACCTCGTGGCCGGTGAGCGGGTCCTTCATCTCGATCTTGGCGGAGGTGTTGCCGCCGCCGTAGTTCGTGATCCGCAGGTCCGAGCCCAGGAGGTTCGACCGGTAGAGGAGCAGCTCCGGCTCCGAGAAGCCGGCGCACTCGGCGTCGTTCCACTTGTCGGGCAGGCGGGGCATGAGCGAGGGTCCCTTCCTTCTTCTATAGGCAGAGCACGGTGAGCCGCTTCGGCCCGTGGGCGCCCAGGACGATCATGCGCTCGATGTCGCCGGTGCGGCTGGGGCCGGTCACGAGGGCGATCATGCTCGGAAAGCCCGGCGTGTAGCGGCGCTTCACCACCTCGTAGGCCTCGTAGAGGTCGCCCACGAGCTGCTGCCGGCGGGCGAGCACGACGTGGTGGGCGGGCAGCACGGAGAGCGCGCGTCCTCCGGCGCTGCGGCTCGTGAGGAGGACGCTGCCCGTCTGGGCCACGAGGGCGTCGCACTCGGTGAGGCCGGCGTCGCACGACTCGAGCCGGGCGAAGTCGTAGGCATCGTCCGTCCGGTGGACGTCGAGGCCGAGGGCGCGCGCGGCGAGGGCCGCGCGGTCCGTGAGCTCGCCGCGGTGAGTCGCGATCGCCTTCCAGCCGCCGGCCTCCGCGAGCTCGCGGAGCGCTCCCTCCGGCGACGTCTTGGCGTCGAGAAGGCGGAACTCCGTCTGCAGCTCCTCCGAGCGGGCCCGGAAGAGGTGCAGGCACTCCTCCGTGAACCGGCCCGCGGGAGGCATGAAGGCCCGCGCCCTCTCCGCCGCGGGGAGCGGGCTCGCGGACGCTTCGTGGCCGTGCGTGGGGATGCGGAGCGCCTCGCGGACGCGGCCGAGGATCGCATCGCGATCGTCACCGGGAGGGGCGAGGGCGGGATCCGTGCTCATCGCCGCTTGCTCCACCATTCTCGGAAGGTCCGGGGGGCGACGCGGGGCAGCTCCCGGCTCGCCGTCCACGACCGGGCGGGATCGAGGCCGACCCGCCGCAACGGCCCGTGCAGCCGCTGCAGCGCCCTCGCTCCCCGCACCGCCCAGCGATAGAGCCGCGGGTTGCGCACCACGCGGGCGAACGCGCGACCGGCGCGGCGGTCGCGGTCGCTCGGGGAGAGGTGGAGCGCGTCGCGGCGGTTGCGGAGCAGGTGGTGGTGGAGGTCGATGCCCACGGGGCAGGTCTCCGAGCACGCGCCGCAGAGCGAGGACGCCGCGCTCAGGTGCTTCCACTCGCCGAGGCCGCGCAGCACGGGTGTGATCACAGACCCGATCGGCCCCGAGTAGGTGGTCCCGTAGGCGTGGCCGCCCACCGTCCGGAAGACGGGGCAGACGTTCAGGCAGGCCCCGCACCGGATGCAGCGCAGCGCGTCGCGCTTCTCCGGATCGGCGAGAAGAGTCGTACGTCCGTTGTCGAGGAGGACCACGTGGTACTCGTCCGGACCGTCCGGCTCGCCGGGCTGCCGGGGTCCGGAGTAGAGCGTGTTGTAGCAGGCGAGGGCCTGTCCGGTTCCCGCGTTGGCGAGGAGCGGCAGGAAGAGGGCGAGGTCCTCCAGGCGGGGCAGGATCTTCTCGATCCCGACGAGCGTGATCATCGTCCGGGGCAGCGCTGCGCCCAGACGGGCATTGCCCTCGTTCTCGGTGATCGACACCATCCCCGTCTCCGCGATCGCGAAGTTCGCGCCCGTGATCCCCGCGTCGGCCTCCAGGTACTTCCGCCGGAGGACCCGGCGGGCCACCATCGTCAGCTCCTCCGGGCTCTCGGTCGGCTCCGCCGCGAGCGCCTTCGTGAAGAGTGTCCCGATCTCGCCGCGCGTCAGGTGCATGGCCGGGAAGACGATGTGGTAGGGCGGCTCGCGGCGGAGCTGGACGATGAACTCGCCGAGGTCCGACTCCACGACCTCCATCCCCGCCGCTTCGATCGCCTCGCTGAGGCCGATCTCCTCCGCGGTCATGGCCTTCGACTTCACGATCGAGCGCACCTGCCGGTCGCGGAGGATGCCGAGGATCGTCTCGCGGGCGCGCGCGGCGGTCGACGCCCAGTGCACCTTCGTTCCCCGCGCCTCGAGGCGGGCCACGAACTCCTCGAGGTAGTCGGGCAGGCGGAGGATCGCGTCCCACTTGACCTCCGCGGCCTCGTCGCGCGCGGCCGCGTAGTCGCGGTAGGCGCGGCGCGTCTTCCCGCGCTGCGCTTCGTACTTGTGGAGGC
>JBKPBQ010000363.1:0-4626 GCA_046726955.1 Acidobacteriota bacterium | reverse complement strand
GCCTATCTCCCCGGCTGGGCCTGGGACGAGGAGCTGGACACGGTGAGCAAGGGGACCGCGGCCGGATCGACGTGGAACTTCGAGGCGGGCTACAAGCAGGACCGCCAGCCCAACATCAACAGCGAATTCGGCAACGTCTGGGGCTACGAGGGCTCGACGGGCGACGTGGACTGGAGCTGGGACTACCACCGCGCGGTGAACTCATTCCGCCGCCACCCGCGGATCGCGGGCTGGCTCTACACGGAGCACCACGACGTCATCAACGAGTGGAACGGCTACTGGCGCTTCGACCGCACCGACAAGGACACCGGGCTCGAGGACCTCGTGGAGGGCATGACCCTGCGCGACCTGCACTCGCCGCTCTACGTCGCGGTGGGAATGCCTGCGGAGCTGAGCCGCTCCGTGAAGACGGGCGAGGCGGTGGAGGTGCCGCTCTGGGCGTCCTTCCTGACCGGGAGCACCGCCTGGGGTGACGGGCTCGCGCTGCAGTGGCGCCTCGATTCGTGGACGACACTCGGGCGCAAGCGAACGACGGCTCCGGCGAGCCGGCCGGTGGCCTATCGCCCCTGGATGTCCGAGGCGCTGCCGCCGCTCAAGGTCACGATGCCGGAAGAGCCGGGCGTCGCGCTTCTCGCCGTCGAGCTCACCGACCGCGGCGGCGTCGTCCTGCAGCGCAACTTCACGACGTTCGTCGTCGACGGAACGCGCCCGGACGAGGTCAGCCTCGGCGACGGGCGCCGCGCCCACGTCGAGCGCGTGGACCCGGCGCGTTTCTCGAACGCCAAGTGGTCGCTCAAGCAGTGGAACGTCCTCGACGGCCTGAAGGTGAACGGCGCGGGATCCGGCTTCTTCGAGTACCGCATCCCCTGGCCGCAGGCGCTGAAGCTGACGGACGTCGCCTCCGCCTCGTTCGTGGTCGAGGCCTCGGCCAAGCAGCTCTACGGCAAGGACCGCGAAGACGCGGGGCAGATGCAGGGCGACTACATGCTCGGCCGCGGCACGCACGACCCCAGCCGGAATCCCAACGCCTACCCGATGACCGACACGTCGCGGTTCCCGAGCGCGGTCACGGTCCGCGTCAACGGCATCGCCGCCGGGCGCCGCGAGCTGCCGGACGACCCGGCGGACCACCGCGGCATCCTGTCCTGGCACTCGCAGCTCAAGGACCGGCACCTGCGGGAGGCCGGATCGTACGGGTACCTGGTGGAGGTGGAGATCCCGCGCGCGGCGCTCGAGAAGGCGGCCGCGGATGGCGCGCTCGTCGTCCGGCTGGAGGTGGACGACTCGCTGCCTGGCGGCCTCGCCATCTACGGCGCGCGCTTCGGCCGCTATCCTGTCGATCCCACGGTCGTCTTCGTGCGCAACTAGCCGGGGAGTCTCCAGAGGAGGACCTAGCCATGAGGAATCTCTCGATCCGCATCCGGCCGCTCGTGGGTTGTGCGTCGCTCGTCCTCGCGCTCGCCGCCTGCACGGAGCGAAAGGAGACGGCGACCGCTCCGGCGTCGCCGTCAGCGCCCGCGTCGAAGGCGGGATTCAAGAAGGAGGCCTTCGGCACCACGGCCGACGGCAAGGCGGTGGATCTCTACACGCTCACGAACGCGAAGGGCACCGAGGTGCGGGCGATGACCTACGGCGGGATCATCGTCTCCCTCCGCGTCGCCGATCGGGACGGCAAGCTCGGCGACGTCGTGCTCGGCCGCGAGACGCTCGCCCAGTACGTCGAGAGCTCGCCCTACTTCGGCGCGATCATCGGGCGCTATGGCAACCGCATCGGCAAGGCGCGCTTCACGCTGGACGGCAAGGAGTACAAGCTCGCCGCCAACAACGGCCCGAACGCGCTGCACGGCGGGGTGAAGGGCTTCGACAAGGTCGTCTGGCAGGCCGAGCCCTTCCAGAAGGAGACGACCGTCGGCGTCGTCTTCTCCTACACGAGCGCGGACGGGGAAGAGGGCTATCCCGGCACGCTCGAGGCCAAGGTCACGTACACGCTCGGCGACGACGACACGCTCACGTTCGCCTACCACGCCGCGACCGACAAGGCGACGCCCGTGAATCTCACCCAGCACACCTACTTCAACCTGGCCGGCGACGGCTCCGGCGACATCCTCAACCACGAGCTGATGCTCAAGGCGAGCCACTTCACGCCCGTCGACAAGACGCTCATCCCCACGGGCGAGATCAAGAGCGTCGAGGGCACGCCGCTCGACTTCCGCACGCCGCAGACGATCGGGGCCCGCATCAACGCCGACGACCAGCAGATCAAGTTCGGCGGCGGCTACGACCACAACTTCGTGATCGACCGCGAGGACGGAGGCGAGCCGCAGCTCGCCGCCCGCGTCTACGAGACCACGAGCGGACGGGTCATGGAGGTCTCGACGACCGAGCCCGGGATCCAGTTCTACTCCGGCAACTTCCTCGACGGCTCGATCACCGGGAAGGAGGGCCACGTGTACAAGCACCGCACCGGCTTCTGCCTCGAGACCCAGCACTTCCCGGACTCGCCGAACAAGCCGAAGTTCCCCTCGACGATCCTCCGGCCGGGCCAGCAGTACGACACGCGCACGGTCTACGCGTTCTCCGTGCGCAAGCCGTCCTGAGCCGGGCCGTGTGGAGACGTTGCGCCGTCGCCGGGCTGCTGCTCGTCTCGGCGGTCCCGAGGGCGCGCGCCCAGGCTGACCAGGCTCGCCTCGTCGTGGACGCGGGCACCGTCGAGGGCCGGATCGACCCCCGGCTCTACGGGCAGTTCACGGAGTTCATGTACGAGGGGATGAAGGGCGGGCTCTCCGCCGAGCTCGTCCGCAACCGCGGCTTCGAGGAGCCGCCGAGCCCGATCGGCCTCTCGCGCCACTGGGAGCGCTATCCCGACGACCGCAACGACGACTACGGGATCAGCTTCGTGTGGGACGCTGAGGAGGCGTATCCCGTCCGGCTCGACTTCCTCGACGAGAAGCCGGCGCAGCACTCGCTCCGCGCGGACCTCGTCGAGGGAATCATCGAGCGGCACGGCGTCTATCAGCCGCGGATCCCGGTGCGCGCCGGCGTCGGCTACTCCGGGTACCTGTGGCTGAAGACGACCGGGTTCGACGGGCGGATCGTGGTCTCGCTCGAAGAGGACCGGACGGGCGGCGAGACGTACGCGGAGGCGGAGATCCGCGACATCCAGGGCGACTGGAAGCAGTACCGCTTCTCGCTGCAGCCGCGACGCGCCGACCCCTTGGCCCGCTTCGCCGTCCTCTTCGACGGACGGGGACGCGTCTGGGTGGACCAGGTGTCGCTCGTGCCGGGAGACGCGGTCGGCGGCATCCGAGCCGACGTCGAGGCGAAAGTCGCCGCGCTCCGCCCGCCCTACATCCGCTGGCCGGGCGGCAACGTCGCGCAGGACTATCACTGGCAGTGGGGGACTGGCCCCCGCGACGCCCGTCCGCTCTGGACGAACCTCTCCTGGAAGAACGAGGCGGAGCCGGGCGACGTGGGCACGGACGAGTTCGTCGCGTTCTGCCGCCGGGTCGGGGCGGAGCCGCAGATCACGGTCAACGTCGAGGGACGAGGCGCGACGGTGGAAGAAGCGGCAGCCTGGGTCGAGTACTGCAACGGCCCGGCGACGTCGAAGTACGGGGCGATGCGCGCCAAGGACGGCCACGAGGAGCCGTATCGCGTCAAGTACTGGGAGCTCGGCAACGAGATCTGGGGCGCCTGGGTGCGCGGCCACACCGACGCCGCGACCTACGCGACCCGCGCCCTCGCGTACGCGCGGGAGATGCGGGCCGTGGATCCCTCGATCGAGCTCATCGCCGTCGGCGACAACGACATGGCCTGGAACCGCACCGTGCTGCGGACACTGGGCGGGATCGTCGACTACTTGGCGATCCACCACTACTACGGCCGCAAGGAAATGGCGGGCGACGCGCTCAACCTCATGGCACGGCCGCTCCACTACGAGCGCTTCTACAAGGAGGTCGAGAAGACGATCCGCGCGGAGGCGCCGAAGCGGTCGATCCGCCTCGCCATCAACGAGTGGGGGCTGGACCTGCCCGAGGCCCGACAGCACTCGATGGAAGCGGCCGTGTACGGGGCGCGGCTCCTGAACGTGTTCGAGCGCAGCAGCCCGCTCGTCGCCCTGAGCGCCGAGTCCGATCTTCTCAACGGGTGGCCCGGCGGCATCATCCAGGCGAGCCGCCACGGGCTGTTCGTGACGCCGACCTACTACTTGAACCTCCTCTACAACACCTACCGCGGCCAGGACCGATTGAAGACGACCGTCCAGGGGCCGGTGTTCGACACGAGCAAGGAGGGCACCGGCGTGCCCGTCCTCGACGCGGTGGCCAGCCGCAGCGCCGACCGATCGTCGCTCTACCTGAAGCTCGTGAACACGGGACCGCGAGCCCTCGACACGCGGATCGATCTCCGCGGCGTGGCAGTCGAGGCGGATGCGGAGTGGCACGTCCTCGCGGCGGAGAGCCCGCAGGCCCGCAACACCTTCGCCGAGCCGGACGCGGTCCGCCCGCGCGAAGAGTCGATCCGCGCCGGCAACCGTTTCGAGGTGTCCTTGCCAGCGCGCTCCGTCTCCGTGTTCGTCCTGCGTCTCACCCGTCGCAGAGGCCGGGCGTCGCTAAGCGCCCGTGCTCC
>JBKPBQ010000362.1:0-5994 GCA_046726955.1 Acidobacteriota bacterium | reverse complement strand
GGAATGCGAAGAGCGTCGATGCTCGTACTCGCTTGTGCCGTCGCGCTGGTGGCCGCTCCCGTGCAATCGGCGGGCCCCGCTCCGCTCGGCTCCACCGCCATCTCCTGGGAGGAGATCCAGGCCAAGGTGCCCGAAGGGAAGCGCGCGGCGCAGCTCTTCCGCGATCCCACGGCGACGCTCGACGAGCTCGAGATCCACGTGACGTTCCTTCCCGCTGGGCAGTCCTCGCACCCGCCGCACACGCATCCGAACGAGGAGATCATCATCGTCAAGGAAGGGACGGTGGAAGCGCTCGTGGGCGGCCAGACGCGGCGGCTCGGACCGGGAGCGCTCATCTTCCACGCCTCGAACGTCCCCCACGCGCTGACGAACGTGGGCACCACGACGGCGGTCTATCACGTGATCAACTGGCGGTCGCCGGGAGCGGCGAAGGAAGCGGCGAAGGAGGTCGGGAAGGACTGAGCGCCGCTCAGCTGTCGCGTCGGGCCGCGTTCGACGTGCGGGCAGCCGCCCGCTCCAGCGCCGCCGCCGCTTCCGTGACCATGAACTCGAGAGCGTCTACGGGGCCGATCGGCCGTCCCTCCGGCATGTTGTCGCCGTAGAGCACGACCCGCACGAGCCCGCCCACGCGCAGGGGAAGCGCCACGACCTCCGTCGGCTCCAGCCCTCCAAGCCGCTCCACGAGATAGGCGTTCCAGCGCGTGTGCGCGAGGGGGCCGCGATAGGTGACGCCGCCCACGACCACGTCCTTGAGGAGCGAGGCCTCCGTGCGGGGAACGATCGGCTCCTTGACCTGGTCGTTCGCCGAGCGGCCGGGGACGCTCACCCCGAACTGACCCATGCCTCGCGCCTTCTGACCCACCACGTGGAAGAGGACGCCCCGGCTCATGATCTGCGCGGCGTAGCTCATGAGCCGAAGCGCGATCTCCGCCGTCAGCAGCGGCGTGGGGACGGACGCGCCGGCCGCCGTCGCCGTCGCCGTGGCCTCGGGAACGACGACCACGGGAGACTCCGGGGCCTTCGCGGGCGACGGGCGCGGGGGGATGCGCACGCCGTCCATCTCGGGCAGGACCTTGAAGAGGACCTCCTTGGGGTCGAGGCCGTCGGTGAGCAGGAAGTCCTTGACGTCCACCTCCACCTCGCCGCCCTCCTTGACGGCGAGCGGCTGGAACTCGAAGAAGCCCGTCTTCCAGCGCAGGACCTCGCCGAAGACGAGCTCGGTCTGCTGGCGGATCACGTCGCGCAGCGCGCGCTCGTCGATCTTGCCCATCTCCACGAGCACGGTGCCGAGCCGCCGCGGCGGCGCGGCGGAGTGCTGGCGCTCGAGGGCGGTCGTCAGGTCCTTCTCGCTGATGAGCCCGCGCAGGAAGAGGATGGTCCCGAAGGGGACGCGGAGCGATCCCGACGAGGCGTAGATCACGCGGCCGGCGCGGAAGACGAGGAGGGCGTGGCCGTCGGGACGCGTGAGCGTGAGCTTGCCCGTGGAAAAGCTCTCCGCGAGCGTCTGCAGGAGGGAAGGGAGGCCCGCGTCCTCGAGCCGCCCGGCCAGGCTCACGTCGTCTCCTCCCGGCGCGGCGGGATCCGCGGCGCGGGAATCTTGGTGACGAGGAGCCCCTCGCACGCGACGGCGGCCGCGGGGGGGCTCATCAGGAATCCCTGTACCTCCTCGCAGCGCAGCCGGCGCAGGAGCGAGAGCTGTGCCTCGTTCTCGATTCCCTGGGCGAAGACCATGAGCCGCAGGCTCCGCGCGACGGCGACCACCGCGGTGAGGAGCGAGGCGTCCTCGGGATTCGCGGTGGCGCTCCGCTGGAAGGCGAGGTCGAGCTTGACCCCGTCGATCGGAAGCTCCGCGAGCTGGCTCAGCGAGGAGTAGCCGACACCGAAGCGGTCGAGCACCACCGAGACTCCGGCGTCCTTCAGGCTCTGCAGGGTCTTCCGCGAGCGCGGGAGGTCGCGCATCACGTGGCTCTCCGGGATCTCCACCTGCAGGGTGCGGGGGGCGAGCCCGCTCTCCTCGAGGGCGTCCTCGACCTGCGCGACGAGGTCGGGCCGCAGCAGCTCCGGCGTCGAAAGGTTGACGGCGAGGCGGAGGCCGCGCTGCCGACGCTGCCAGGCCCGCGCCTGCAGGCAGGCGGTGCGGAGGATCCAGGGGCCGATGGCGAGGATGAGCCCGGCGAAGTCGGACTTCGACAGGAAGTCCTGTGGGAACACGAGGCCGAGGTGCGGGTGCTGCCAGCGCAGGAGCGCCTCCACCCCGGTGACCTTGCCCGTGGCGAGCGAGTAGAAGGGCTGGTAGAAGAGTGTCCCCGGCTGCGCGGGCATGCCGTTGATGTACATCTGCCCGCGAGAGAGCGCGGCGCGCAGGCCGACCTCGAGCTCGAGCGGATCCACGCCGGGGCGCGCCACCGGACCGGGAGAGGCGTGGAAGCGGTCGCCTCCCGCCTCGTGCGCGGCCCGGAGCGCGCGCTGCGCGTTCTTGAGCAGCGTGTCGCCGTCCTCGCCGTCCTCGGGGAAGACGGCGAGGCCCACGCTCGCCGTTACCTGGGCCACGCGGTCGCGCAGGGCGAAGGGCTTGCGCAGCGCGGCCACGATCTTCTCCACCACCGTGCTCGCGTCCTCGGCGTGGCGGAGGCCGGGAAGCACGAGGAGGAACGCGTCGTTCTCGGCCCGTGCGACCGTGTCGCCCTCGCGCACGAGGTTCTGCAGCCGCCGCCCCGTCGCGCGGAGCAGACGGTCGCCCACCGGACGGCCGAACGTCTCGTTCACCCTCCGGAAGGCGTCGAGGTCCACGCGCACGACGCCCACACGGGCGCGGTGGCGATAGGCCTGGGCGATCGCAAGGGCCAGCCGGTCGCTCACGAGGGCGGCGCTCGCGAGCCCGGTGAGCGCGTCCTTGAGCGGGCCTTCGGCGGCCTGCGCCTCCTGCGCGTGATCGCGCAGGACGACCTGGATCGCGGACTGGCCGCGATGGACGATGGAGGTCGACGCTCCCTCGAGCTCGACGGCTCCGCCGTCCGTTCGCCGCAACCGCCAGGTGAAGCGCGTGGCCACTCCCTTGGAGCCCTCGAGCTCGCGCAGGCGCCGGCGCACGGCCTCGCGCTCGTCGTCGGCGGCCAGCTCTTCGACGGGCCGGCCCGCGAGAGGAGCCGACGGGGGAAGCCCGAGGAGCCGCCGGCACGCGGAGTTCGCGAACACGATCCGGCCGCGCGTGAGCAGGATCAGCGCCTCGGGCAGCGCCTCCGCCAGCCGCTCGTAGCGCTCCTCGCTCTCGCGGAGCGCCTGCGCCGCCTGCCGCCGCTCCGTCGCGTCCTGTACCACGATCTGCAGCCGCCGGTCGGGAAGCCGCCGGACCGACAGCTCGGCCTCGATGATCCGGCCGTCGCTCGATCGCAGGCGGCACTCGCGCTTCCGGTTGCCCGCCGTGTGCAGCAGCGCGTCCCACTCGCGGTCGCGGTCCGCCTCGTCGGCGAAGAGGTCGCGGACCCGCCTCCGCAGCACTTCCGCCCGCGGCCAGGCGAAGAGCGCGCAGGCGGAGGCGTTGGCGTCGGCGATGCGGCCGTCCGGGGCCACGAGGAGCACTCCGTCCGCGGCCTGCTCCGCGAGGAGGCGGTACTGCTGGGTGCGCCGCCGCAGCGCCTCCACCGCGGCCTTGAGGTCGGCGCCCGGGCGGAGAGGCTCGCCGGTCAAGCGGTCCGCCCTTCGCGGATCTCGACGAGGCGAGGCCGGGAGGGACGGAGCAGGAGCCGGAGCAGGATGCTCTGGAACGTGGGCTCGCGGTAGATGCCGTGGTGGTCGGCGCTGCCGAAGAACGCCTGGCTCACCTCGGGCAGGCCGCCCGTGTCCGAGTCGTCGCCCTCCGGCAGGTGCGCGGCGAGGACGCTCGCGCGCGTCACGCGGCCGTCGCCCGCATCCATCATCGCCGCGGCCTCGTCCTCGGACCTCGGGACGAAGCGGGGGAGCAGGCCCTTCTGCCGCGGGACGAGCGCGCGGCCGAGCGTGGGCAGGCAGTCGCCGCCGAGCAGGATCACGCGCGCCGGGCACCGGGTGTCGGGCCGGCGGGCAAGGGCGTGGTGGAAGGCTCGCGCGCGCGCGAGGGCGGCGGCGAGGAACTCGCGCCGCATGGCCCCGTCGCCCGGCGGCTCGTCCTCGTCGTCGTAGCGGCGGCTCGGCGTGTGATACGGCCCCCAGCCGAAGCGCTCCCACGTCCCTGGGTCGAGGAGGTTCGCCGGGACCGTGTCGCCCTTCTCGTCCACGAGCGGGGTCGTCCCCTCCGGGGGAAGGAGCTGGTAGATCGAGGGCATCCGGGCGATGACCGGCGCGGCGAGCGTCGTGTACGAGAAGCCGACGCGGTTGCCGTTGAGGATCGCCTCGAAGGAGTGGACGCTGCCGCCGTTGGGGACGGCCACGAGAACGAGGTTCTCGATGCGCTGCGCGCCCGCCCAGGTCACGGGCGCGTCCTCGCTCGGCTCCGCCGTCCCGTAGCGGAGGTAGTAACGGGCGACCAGCCCGCCCATGCTGTGGCCGATCAGGTTGAAGCGGGCCTGGGGGTCGTGGCGCGCCTCGGCCAGCCCTTCCAGCATCTCGTGGAGCGCTCGGGCCGCCTCCACCAGGTCGCGCCGCCAGTCATAAGAGAAGATGCGGTACTCGGCGTGCTTGTCGAGCCTCCGGTCGCGCAGGAAGCCCGCATCCTCGAGCAGGTCCACGACGTCCGCGTACTCCGTGAAGCCGAACATGCGCGGGAGGATGCGGTCCGTGCCGAGCAGCGGTCCGGGACGGAGGTCGTCCCGGCTCTCCGCGAGCGGCAGGACGAGGGGCAGCGCTATGTCGTGATATCCCAGGGCGTTGCCGAGATTGAGCCAGGCCTCCGTTCCGTCGGGGCGCAGGAGCTGGCTGCCCAGGATCCCCGGGACGATGACGGTCGCGGGCAGCGAAGGGTCCTGGCGGGACGCCCGGATCAGCCGGGGGTCCAGGCGTCGGCGCGGCAGGAGCGAGGCCGCCAGCACGGCCCCCGCCCCGCCGGCGAGGACGCCGGCCAGGAACGGCCACAACCGGCTGTCCTCGGGCGCGCGCGCCATGGCAGGTGCGATGAACCCTCCTTCTAGTGTATCAACAACGCCTAGAGTGCCCTTCGTCTACCTGCTGTCCTGCCGGGACGGCTCGCTCTACGCAGGGGCGGCCAAGGACGTCACTGCCCGGTTCCGCCTTCACCAGCAGGGCCGCGCCTCGCGCTACACACGCTCCCGGCTTCCCGTCGTCCTCGCCTGGTCCTGCGAGGTCGCGAGCTGGAGCGAGGCGCTGCGGGAGGAGCATCGGATCAAGCGGCTGTCGCGGCAGGCCAAGCAGGCCCTGGTCGCCGCCGCCGTTCGGTCTCGGCTTCGGCGGGCGAAGACGGCTCAGCGGCGCGCGCGGAGCTCCGGCGGGGGCGCGCACCAGAGGTCCAGGCGACGGCCCGTCGTCGGGTGATCGAGCCCGAGCGCGACGGCGTGGAGGCGGTAGCCTCCGTCTCCCGGCAAACCGGGATCGGTCTTCGGGACGCCGCCGACGGCGTACAGCGGATCGCCGACCAGCGGATGGCCGGCCGCCGCCAGGTGGATGCGGATCTGGTGCGGGCGGCCGGTGGGGATCTGTACTTCGACGAGCGAACGCTCGTCGAAGACTTGCAGTACCTGGACATGCGAGATGGCCGGCTTGCCATGCGCGGTTGCTGCGTACACCCGGTCCAGACGCGGATGAGGGACTGGTCCGATCGGGGTGTCGATCGTGAACTGGCTTGTCCGCGGCGTCCCTTCGACGAGGGCCAGATACGTTTTCGAGACACGCCCGTCGCGCCAGGCCTTGGACAACGCGCGACGGGCGTGTGACGTCGGGGCGAACAAGACGATCCCCGAGGTACCTCGACCCAACCGGTGCAGGGGCACCGCCTCGGGAAAGTGTTGCTGCACTGCGTGCAGCAACGTCTTTTCGAGGAAGCCGCCGTTCGGGACGGTAGGCAGG
>JBKPBQ010000361.1:0-16227 GCA_046726955.1 Acidobacteriota bacterium | reverse complement strand
CCCCTGCAGGGGGGTGTGATGCACTTCAAGGTCGTGTTCCGGGCGGCCAAGGCGCTCCAGCAAGAGGGGCTGGCCGTGCTCCGCTTCAACTTTCGCGGCGTGGGCCGGAGCGAAGGACGTCACGACGACGGACGGGGCGAGCAGGACGACGTGCGGGCCGCCCTCGGCGAGATGGCGCGGCGCTTTCCCGCGCTGCCGCTCCTCGTGGGCGGCTTCTCGTTCGGCGCGAGCATGGCGCTGCGCGTCGGCCTCCACGAGGCCCGGGTGCGGGCCGCCTTCGCCCTCGGCCTCCCCTTGAGCCACATCCCCGACACGTCGTTCCTCGACGGCGCGCGCATCCCGCGGCTCTTCGTGCAGGGCGAGAGAGACGAGTTCGGACCCGGGCCGGACATCCGTGCCGTCGTCGAGCGCTTGCCCCCCCCGCGCGAGCTCGTAATCGTCCCCGAGTCGGACCACTTCTTCGCCGGCCACCTGGACGCGCTCTTCGAGGCGGTGCGGGCCTGGGCGGCGCGGCGTCCCTGGGAGGCAGCATGAGCGAAGTGTCGAAGGCCCCGAGTCTCCTCCGGCCGGAGCGGACGGCCCTCGTGGTGGTGGACCTGCAGGAGAAGCTGCTGCCCGCGATCGAGGGCCGCGAACGCGTGGTGAAGAACAGCCTGCTCCTCATGCGCCTGGCCGAGATCCTGAAGCTGCCCGTCGTGCTCACGAGCCAGTACAAGAAGGGCCTCGGCGAGATCGTCCCCGAGGTGCGCGCCGCCGCCCCCGGGAGTGAGCCCCTCGACAAGGTCGCCTTCGGCTGCTTCGCCGACCCCGCGTTCCTCGAGCGACTCAGGTCGCTCGAGGATCGCGACCAGCTGCTCGTCACGGGCATCGAGGGGCACATCTGCGTCTTCCAGACGGTCCTCGGCGCGCTCGAGAAGGGCTACGATGTGCACGTGGTGACCGACGCGGTGGGCTCGCGCACCGACGAGAACTACCGCGTCGGCCTCGCGCGCATGGAGCGGGCGGGAGCGCTCCTCTCCAGCGCGGAGATGGCGATCTACGAGCTCCTCGGCCGCAGCGACGGCGAAGCATTCAAGAAGATGCTTCCGTTCATCAAGGGGTGACGCGTTGAGGCCGTTGTCGGTCGTCGTCTTCGCCGTCCTCGCGGCCGTAGCGTCGCGCCCGTCCCTCGCCGCCGGGCCGTCCGAGGAGGACGACGTCTTCGAGGCGGTCTTCCGCCAGCAGGTGGCGGAGCTGCTCGATGCCGAAGCGCGGGCGAGCGGCGTCCTCCTCTGCCTCGAGGTCGATCCCGGAGGAGCCGCGCCGCAGACCGTCGATCGCGAGTTCCTCGCTCGCTTCCGGGACGAGGCCTCGGTGCGGCGGGGAGCGGAGTGCGAGGTCGGCAAGGCGCGGGCCCGCGAGATCGCGAGCGGACGGCCCGCGATCGTCGTCACCGCCGGCCCCATCGACCCCGTGGCCGCCGATGAGGTGTGGGTGACCGTGGTCCAGCGCTACCGCCGGGGACACTCGTTCAAGCGCGAGTACCGCGTCGTGCGCGAGCGCACCCGGTGGATCTCGCTCGGCGAGATCTTCAGGGGGCTACCCACCGACTGACGGTCGGCTCAGCGCAGGTCCAGCCCAAGCGTGCTCGCAGGAGGCGCGGGCTCCTCCTCGACGGGCGGCCGGTGGCCTCCGGGCAGGAAGCGCACGACGAGCCAGCCCAGGAGCCCGACCACGAGGTGGGGCAGAACGCCCACGCCGCCCAGCAGCATCCGCGTCACCACCAGCGAATAGGCGAGGAGCACGGGCACGCTCCAGCGCGAGAAGACGGTTCGCCTCTCCCAGGCGAACGCGGCGGCGTAGACGGGAAGGGCCACGTGCGGCCCGACGCCCGTCGGCCAGAGGTGGAGCGCGCCGATCTCGAGCAGGATGGTCAGGACCATCCCCTGCATGTAGTCGAGGACGACCCCCCCGCGCTCGTAGAGGTACGGGAAGGACGCTCCCGCGATCACGGCGAGGAGCGCGCGGCGCGCGAGGACGGGAGGAAGCCCGAGCTGGGGCAGCACCCAGCCCGCGTAGACGAGGAGGAAGAACATCGACGAGCCGTTGCGGATCCACTTGGTGATCCGCCGCGGCGGGATCACGAGGAGGTCGAGGAGGAGGTAGCCGAGGTAGGCGTAGGCCGGCCACACCGCGGCGAAGGAGCGGGTCCTCCAGAAGACGAAGAGCGCGAGGGCGAGGGCCGGCCCGTACTCGTGCAGGCGGGGCCAGGGAGCCGACTGCCGGTAGAGCATCGTGATCTTGAGGTCGGCCTTCACACCAGGCAGGAGCGTGCGGTCCACGCGGCGGCGCAGCTCGTCGAGGAGCCCGGTCAGGGCCTCCTCCTCGGGCTTGCCTTGCCACGGCGCGGGGTCGATGGGCTCGTGGAAGCGCACCTTGATCCGGGCGGGCTCGGGCAGCGAGCGGAAGTAGGGCCAGGCGCGGAACGCGCCGACGATGGTGGCGGGAACGAGAGGCGCGCCGGTCTCGAGCGCCAGGCGCGCCGCGCCCTCGCGGAGCTGCGGCTCCAGCCATCCCGCGCGCGAGCGCTTGCCTTCGGGAAAGAGCCCCACGACGTCGCCCGCGAGCAGGCGCTTCTTCGCCTGCTCGTAGGCCTCGCGGCCCTGGCCGGGCCGCGTGTCCACGGGAAAGGCTCCGAAGGCGCGGATGAGGGAGCCGAGGATCGGAACCCCGAAGAGCGCGTTCCAGGCCATGAAGTGGATGGGCCGGCGGACGGACAGCGAGAGCAGGATCGGATCGAGATATGAAGGATGGTTCGACGCCACGACCGCCGGTCCGTGCGCCGGGATCCGGGCGGCGCCGTGGCACTCGTACGTGAAGAGGATCCGGAAGAGCGCTTCGAGAGGAGGGAGGATCACCGACCGCAGGCTGAGGGCCATGCGGCGTCAGGTCGCGGACGGATGCTCGGCGCCGGCCATCACGCGGCGCTTTTCCTCGAGCAGGGCCTCCTGCACGACGCCGTACTCCTCCTCGAGCGACTGGATGAGCTCGCGCGCGCCCGTGGTCGAGCCCGCGCGTCCCAGCTGCTCCAGGCGGGCGCACACGTCGGCCATGTAGCGCGCGCCCAGGTTCGCGCAGCTCCCGAGGACGCTGTGGGCCGTGCGCTCCAGGGCCACGGCGCTTCCCTTCGCGCTCGCCTTGCTGAGGGCGGCGATGCGCAGGGGGGCGATGCGCTGGAAGGTGTCGATGAGCTCCACGAGGAGCGTCCCGTCGCCGTCGATCGCCCGCAGGTTCTCGATCATGGAGGGATCGACGGGCGAGGCCGTCTCCTCGCCGGCCCCCGCCTGGTTCTCCGCCTGCACCCAGCGCGTGAGCACTGCGAGCAGCGTCTCGGGGCCAATGGGCTTGGCCACGTAGTCGTCCATGCCCGCGGCCAGGCACTTCTCGCGGTCGCCCTTCATGGCGCTCGCGGTCATGGCCACGATGGGCGTGCGCCGGCCTCCGCGCTCGCGCTCGCGGATGCGCGCGGTGGCCTCGAAGCCGTCCATCTCCGGCATCTGGCCGTCCATGAGCACGGCGTCGTAGCGCGTGCGCGCCACCGCCTCCACCGCCTCGCGGCCGTTGTCGGCCACGTCCACGCGGTAGCCGAGCTTCTCCAGGATCCGCACCGCGACCTTCTGGTTGACCTCGTTGTCCTCGGCCACGAGGATGCGGGCGGCGAGCGGGGGCCGGTTCTCGCGCAGGCTGTGCCGTGTGACGAGCGCCGGGCGAGCGGGCGCGCCCCCGAGGATCTCGGCCAGGCAGTCGTGCAGGTCCGCCTCGTCCACCGGCTTCGTGAGGTAGCCGGAGATCCCGGCGCGCGTGGCCTCCGCGCCGTGGCCCTTCTGGCCGAAGGACGTGAGCAGGACGAGCTTCACCGCGGAGAGCTTGGAGTCCGCCTTGATGGCCCGGGCGAGCGACAGCCCGTCCATGTCCGGCATCTTGAAGTCGAGGACGGCGAGGTCGAAGGGGGCGCCGCTCGCCGCCGCCGCGCCGAAAGCCATGAGGGCGCGCGGGCCGTCCTCCACCGTGGAGACGCGCAGCCCCCAGTGCGAGAGCTGCTGGCGCAGGATCTGGCGGTTCGTCGCGTTGTCGTCCACCACGAGCACGCGTCGGCCGGCGAGGCGCGGAACCGAGCCCGGGGCGGAGGCGATGTCGCCGGGCTGCCGCTCGAAGCGGGCCATGAACCAGAACGTGCTCCCCCTGCCGGCCTGGCTCTCGACGCCGATCGATCCTCCCATGAGCCCGACCAGCCGCTTGGAGATCGCGAGGCCGAGGCCCGTGCCGCCGTAACGGCGAGTGGTGGAGCCGTCGGCCTGGACGAACGACTGGAAGAGCCGGGGCTGGAGCTCGGAGGCGATGCCGATGCCGGTGTCGCTGATCTCGAAGCGCACGATGGCGTGGCTGGAGATGGCGCCCTCCGCGAGGTTCACCCGGAGCACGACCTCGCCCGTCTCCGTGAACTTGACCGCGTTGCCCACGAGGTTGGTGAGGACCTGGCGCAGGCGGCCGGGATCGCCGCGCAGCCCGCTGGGCACGTCGTGGTGGATGAGGCAGGCGAGCTCGAGGTTCTTGGCCTGCGCCGTCTCCGCGAACGAGCTGAGCACGTCGCGCACGGAGCGCCGGAGGTCGAAGTCCACGACCTCGAGGTCCATCCGCCCGGCCTCGACCTTCGAGAAGTCGAGGATGTCGTTGATGATGTCGAGGAGCGAGTGGCCGGACGAGTCGATGATCTCCGCGTACTCGCGCTGCTCGGCCGTGAGGTCCGTGTCGAGGAGGAGGCGCGTCATCCCGATGACGCCGTTCATGGGCGTGCGGATCTCGTGGCTCATGTTGGCCACGAACTCCGACTTGAGGCGCGACGCCTCGAGCGCGGCCTGGCGAGCCCGCACGAGCACGTCGATGTTCTGGGCGACGACCACGACCCCGTCCACCATCCCCTTCGGCCCCCGCCAGGGGTGGACGCTCCAGCGCATGTAGACGCGCGTGCCGTCCTCGCGCTCGATCGAGTCCTCGGGGTCGCTCACGAGCTCGCCGGCGAGCGCGCGCTCGAGCACGTGCGAGTACTTGTCGCGGAGCGCCGGGGACACGGTGGCGAACTCGCGGCCGATGATGGACTGGCCCTCGGCGCCGAGGTACTTGAGGAACTTCGCGCTGTGGGCGAGGTAGTGGCCGCCGCGGTCGAGGAGGGCCATGGCCACCGGGGCGTGCTCCACGATCTCGAGCAGCTGCGCCCGCTCGCGCTCCACGGCCTGCTCCGCGCGCTTGCGCTCCGTGATATCGCGGGCCATGGCCTGGAACCCGACGATCCGCTCGCCCTCCATCACGAGCTGCATCTGCTGGCCGATCCAGTCGTCGTCGTCGTTCTTCCCGGCCACCGGGAACTCGCAATAGGTGTTGGGAATGCGCTGGCTGACCTGGTCCCCGTAGAAGCGGTCGGCGACCTCGCGGTAGTCCTCGCGCACGAGCTCGCGGAAGTGCCGGCCCGCGACCTCGCCGCCCCCCAGGGCGTCGCTCGCGGCGGGGTTCGCGTAGACGATCGCGCCCTTCTCGTCCGTCGTGTAGATGAGGTCGTCGGCGGACTCGACCAGGCGGCGGTAGCGGGCCTCGCTGTCGCGCAGGAGCCTTTCCTGCTCGCGCGACGACTCGAGCTGCCGGCTCACTCCGGCGTGGCGGCTACGGTAGAGCGCCCACACCGCGGCCGCGGCCGCGACTGCCCCCAGCACGATGGACGGATCCAAAGGCCTCCCCTGGCTCGCACCGACAGTACCCTCCGTCCCTCAGGGGGTCAAGGAGCGGGCGCACAATGAACAGAAATCGTCGAGCGCTCTCGCGGCGGCCCGGAAAGGCGACGGCGGGACGGCGCGTTACTGCGCGGGATGCGTGAGCCGCACCGCCGCCCAGTCGGGGCTGCCCGGACACCCCGGAGGCGCGAGCTTGCGCAGCTCGAGTCGGATGCGCGCCCCCGGGAACCGCGGCCCCAGGGCCTCGAGCATCGTGCGGCCCAGCGACTCCAGCAGGTGGTGGGGCGGTCCCGTCCCGATCTCCACGATCAGCTGGGCCGCCACCGAGTAGTCGGCAGTATCGGCGAGTCGGTCGCTTCGCTCGGCGGTCGCGGTCGCGGTATCGATCTCCAGGTCCACCTCGAACCGTCGGCTGAGCGCGCGCTCGGGAGCGGCGGCGCCGTGCACGCCTTCGAAGCGGATCCGATGCAGGACGATCGTGCCCATCACGCGGGAGCGGCGAGCGTACCACGAGGCGATGCGGCCTTGACAGGCTGCGCCGCCTTGGTGTCGCATGCGGGAGCCGCGGCCCCGCCGCGGGCGGCCGGAGACGCCGGCCGCGAACGAAAGGTGGTTGCGGTGTCCCTGAACGCCTCCGACGCACCCCCCGCCCCGCCCGACGCCGGCGAGGCTCTCGGCGGACGCTGGGTGTGGCCGCCGCTCATCCTGGCCCTGACCGCCTTCCTCATCTGGTGGCTCGGCCACAGCACGCGAGTGGAGCTGGCGGAGGCGGGCAACCCCGAAGCCGCGCACGGACAGAGCACGGCGGACACGGCGGCCGTCCTTCCCACGCGGACGGACCTCGGGGCCTTCTTCGACAAGGCGCTCCCCAGCCAGGTCCAGCTCCACATCCCCGAGCACGGCATGGAGGCGAACCTCCTGGCCTTCATCGAGGACCAGTCGAAGCCCGTGGACAAGACGACCTGGTTCGACTTCGACCGGCTGCTCTTCGACACCGGCTCCGCGACTCTGCGGCCCGAGTCCCAGGAGCAGCTCAAGAACATCGCGGAGATCCTGAAGGCCTACCCCGCGGTCGAGGTCAAGGTCGGGGGATATACCGACAACGTCGGCGACGCCGCGTCGAACCAGAAGCTCTCCGAGGACCGTGCCGCCAACGTGACGAAGGAGCTCGTGGCGATGGGTAGCGCGCAGGAGCGCCTCGCCGCCGAGGGCTACGGCGAGCAGTTCGCCGTGGGTGACAACTCGACCGAGGAGGGCCGGGCCCAGAACCGCCGCATCTCGCTCCGGGTCACGCGGAAGTAGTCGCGCACCGCCGTTTCAGAACGTCTTGGCGGAACCGGTGATGACTTCGAAGCACGGGATGAGCTGCGCTCCGTTCGGGCTCGAGTACATGCATCGACTCACGGCCGCGGCCGGTGCGCGCGCGCACGGGAGAGGAGGGCGAGCAGCTCGCGCTCGTCGAACCCCAGGCCGAAGAACGTCATGCGGCTCTCGCCGTGCCGGGGAGCGGCGACGTCGGGATCGACCTGCACGCGTCCGCCCACCACGCTGAAGCGAAGCCAGCGGCCGTCCTCCACGGCCACGACGCCCTTCGCCCGGAAGACGGCCGGAGGCAGCGCCTCCAGGAAATCCTCGAGGGCCTCCGTCCGATAGCGCTCGGGCCCGGCGACGCTCGTCGTGCTCACGCGGGGATGGCGGGGCGGACCCGGCTCGGCGGGCCGGCGCCCCGCGTCGCCCGGCAGGTCGAGCACGAGCCGGGCCAGGGGATCGCCGTCTCCCCGCGGCGGCGACTCGCCGGCGTCGAGCCGACGGGCCCGCGGGTTGATCCGCGCGACCTCGAGCTCGGCGGCCCGGCTCGCCACCTCTCCCGCGAGCGCGCGCTTCGTGAACACGACGAGGTCGGCCGACTCGACCTGCGCCGCCGATTCCTCGCCGCGGATCCGCGCGAAGTTCAGGAGGTCCACGACCGCGACCACGGCGTCGAGGCGCACGAGGTCCTGCAGGTCGGGACGCCCGAGCGTCCAGACGAGGGGCAGCGGGTCCGCGAGGCCCGAAGTCTCGAAGAGGACGCGGTCGAGGTCGCCGCGGCCCGAGAGCTCGCGCATCGCGGCCACGAGGTCGGGGTTGCGGACGCAGCACGCGCAGCCCTCGCTGATCTCCACGCGCGCGAGCGTCGCCGGCGCCTCGTCGATGCCGGCGACGCCGCGCTCGTTCTGCAGCACGCCGACGCGCAGGCCGGAGGCGGCGGCGAGCAGCCGGTTGAGGAGCGTCGTCTTGCCCGCGCCGAGGAATCCGGTGACGAGGGTGACGGGAAGCGGGGTGGCCACTCGCTCGAGTGTACGCGAGCGGTCAGTGCTCGCATGAGAACGCGAGGACCGTCCGATCGTCCTCCCAGCCGTCGACGCCGGGCGGTCCGGGCGCATCCCCGGCGAGCCGGACTAAGTAGTCGCAGGTCCGCGCGGGTGCCGCCATGGCGGACCGGGCCTCGGGCGAGGACAGCACGTCCAGGAGCGACTGGCTGAGGCTCTCGAGCGCTTCCGTGATGCCGTCGGTGACGAAGACGCCGAGGCTGCCGGGTCCGAGCACCGCGCTCGCGCCCTCGTAGCGCGAGCCGGGAAGGAGGCCGAGCGGAGGGCCTCCGGACTCCACGGGCATCCAGCGTCCGTCATGGAGCAGTAGCCCGGCGGGGTGGCCGGCGTTCGCCCATGCGATCCGCGGAGGACGGGGCTCGAAGCGAGCCACGATGCAGGTCGCGTAGGGCAGCCCGCCCGTCTCGTCGTAGAGGGCGGCCGACATGCGCGACGCGATCTCGACGGGATCGGTCGTCTGGCCGGCCGTCACCCGGAAGAGCGTCTTCAACGAAGACTGGAGGAGCGCGGCGGGGACGCCCTTGCCCGATACATCGCCGAGGATGGCGATCGCGGTGTCGCCGCGGGCCACGAAGTCGTAGAAGTCGCCGCCGATGCGCTGGGCCTGGACGAGCCGCGCCGAGAACCGGAATCCCAGGAGCGAGGCGGGAAGCTCGGGAAGGAGGTTCCTCTGGATCTCCGCGGCCAGCCGGAGCTGCTCGTCGAGCGCCACCTGCTGTCGCTCGAGCTGGAGCAGCCGCGTGCGCGACGCGCGGAGGTGGAGCCAGAGCCAGGTCGTGACCACTACTCCGGCCGCGACCACCACGTCGCTCACCCACTCGAGCTGGCTTCGGCTCGCGGAGGCGATCGCCATCACGCGCGATTCGAGGACGCTCCCGAGCACGAACGCGACCGCCCCCGCGGCGACGGAGATGGCCGCGAGCTTCCACGTCGTCGCCGCGGGCAGGTGCCGTTCGTTCGTCGCGTCCATCGGCGGAGGTGGCCCGGCTAGGGACGCCCGCGGCTCGCGGACGCCCGCGCCTCCCGCGTCAGGTAGTCGAACAGCACGAACGACATCGCGCGCATGCCCACCGGGATCGCGCCGTCGTCGGCCGTGAACGTCGACGTGTGGTGGTCGCCGGAGACCGTGCCTGGGCCGCGCGTGCCCAGGAAGTAGAAGAAGCCCGGCGTGGCATTGGCGAAGTACGAGAAGTCCTCTGAGGCGGGCAGCGGCTGCACCTCCGTGACCTTGCCCGCGCCCACCGCGCGCGTGAGGGACGGCACGGTCAGACGGGTCAGGGCGGCGTCGTTGATGGTCATGGGATAGGCCCGGTTGTACCGGAGGTCGAAGGTTGCGCCGCCGGCTCGCGTCACGCCGTCGAGGACCTCGCGGATCCTCCGCTCGATGAGGTCCTGGACCTTCGGGTCGAACGTGCGGACCGTCCCCTGCATCTCGACCTCGGCGGGGATGATGTTGCGCCGCTGGCCGCCCCGCACGACGCCGATCGTGATCACGCTCGGCGCGCTCGGCGGGACGTTCCGAGAGCGGATCGTCTGGAGCGCGGTCACCGCTTCGGCGGCGACGACCACCGGGTCCACCGCGAGGTCCGGACGCGCGCCGTGCGCCGACTTCCCCTTGATCGTGATGTCGAGCTCGTCGGCCGCGGACAGCGCCGGGCCCGAGCAGTACGTGAGCGTGCCCACGTCGTCGTGCGCGGACGCGTGGAGGCCGAAGACCGCCTGTGGCTTCCTCTCTGTCCAGAGCCCTTCCTTCAGCATCAGCGCGGCCCCGCCCTCCTCTCCCGGCGGCGGGCCCTCCTCGGCGGGCTGGAAGATGAACTGGACCTCGCCGGGAAGCTCGGCCTTCATTCCCGCCAGGACCGCGGCCACTCCGAGCTGAACGGCCACGTGCACGTCGTGGCCGCAGGCGTGCGAGACGCCCACCTCCTGGCCGAGCCAGGTGGTGCGGGCGGTGGACTTGAACGGGAAGGGCGTGTCCTCGGTGACGGGCAGGGCGTCCATGTCCGCGCGCACGGCCACGTAGGGGCCGGGCCGGCCGCCCTTGAGGTTGGCCACGACGCCCGTGCGGCCGACGCCCGTGCGCGGCTCGAGCCCGAGCCCGGTCAAGAAGGCCGCGATCGTCCCGGCCGTCTTCGTCTCGCGGTTGCCCAGCTCAGGGTTCTGGTGGATCCGGTGGCGCGCCTCGATCGCGGCGGGGGCGTGCTTCTTCACGGCCGCCTCCACCCTCGCGTCGGCGGCGCCGGCGGCGGGAGAGACAGCCGCAGCGGACAGCATCGACAGGACGACGAGAGCGCTCACGTCCACCTCCGTGGCGAGCCGGCGCCAACGCTATCACGCCCGCGCCCGGACGGCCTTGTGCTAGCTTTACCGGTCATGACCGACACGATCTTTTCCCGCATCATCCGCGGCGAGATTCCCTGCCATCGGGTGTACGAGGACGACAAGGTGCTCGCCTTCCTCGACGTCGGCCCCCTGTCGCGCGGCCACACGCTCGTCGTCCCCAAGGAAGCGGCGGCGACGCTCGACGCGCTGTCCGACGAGTCGGCGGCGGCGATCGGCCGTGTCCTCCCCCGCTTGAGCCGGGCCGTGCTCGCCGCCACGGGCGCCACGGCGTACAACGTGCTCCAGAACAACGGGGCGGCGGCGCACCAGGCCGTCTTCCACGTCCACTTCCACATCATCCCGAAGTACGCGGACGCGGGTCTCGGCATCGGGTGGAAGGCGGGATCGCTCGACGCGAAGGAAGGCCCCGAGCTCGCGGAGAAGATCCGCGCGGCGGTGGCGAAGTGAGGCGGCGCTCGAGCCGCCTTCTCTCGAGAATCGCCGCCCCCGCCGCCCTCCTGCTCGCGGGCGCTTCCACGCGCGCCGCCGAGACCCATCCGTTCTCCGTCCTCGACATGCTGGCGATGGACCGGATCTCCGACCCCCGCGTCTCCCCCGACGGCACGCGCGTCGCCTTCACCGTGCGCGTCACGGACATGGACGCGAACAAAGGCCGCAACGACATCTGGGTGGCCGCGCTCGACGGATCGGGGGCGCGCCGGCTCACGAGCCACGAGGCGAGCGACACCCAGGCGCGGTGGGCCTCGGATGGCAAGACGCTCTACTTCGTCTCCACGCGGGCGGGCAGCGCGCAGGTCTTCCGCCTTCCCGCCGACGGCGGCGAGCCCGAGCAGACGACGCGGCTGCCCCTCGACGTGGACGCGATCGAGGTCGTGCCCGGAGGCAAGCTCCTCGTGCTGTCGATGCCGGTCTTCCCCGGCAAGAGCCCGGAGGAGACGCAGAAGGCCCTCGAGGAGAAGGCCAAGAGCAAGAGCACCGGCCAGCTCTACGACCGGCTGTTCGTCCGCCACTGGGACACCTGGGCGGACGGCACGCGCAATCACCTCTTCGCCTACGACCTCGCGACGGGCAAAGCCACGGACCTCATGCCCGCGATGGACGCCGACTGCCCGAGCAAGCCCATGGGCGACAGCGCCGACTACGCCATTTCGCCCGACGGCCGGACGATCGTCTTTTCGGCTCGCGACGTCGGGCGCGAGGAGGCCTGGTCCACCAATTTCGACCTCTTCACGGTTCCCCTGGATGGCTCCGCCCCTCCGCGCAAGCTCAGCTCGAGCCCGGGCACGGACGGCCATCCCGCCTTCTCGCCCGACGGCAAGACGCTCGCCTACCTGTCGATGGCCCGCGCGGGCTACGAGGCCGACCGCAACCGGATCGTGCTCCGCGACTGGGCGTCGGGACGGGAGACGATCCACGACCTGCGGGCCGACGCCTCTCCGCGCGGCGACCGCTCGCCGGGCAGCCTCGCCTGGACGGCCGACGGGCGCGAGCTGCTCTCCTCGCCCGAGCACCTCGGACAGCAACCGGTCTTCGCGATGGACGCCGCCACGGGCAAGGCGCGGATCGTCGTGGCCGAGGGCCAGACGTCCGATCCCCAAGCGGCGGGCGCGTCGGGCCGGATCCTGTTCGCCCGCAACTCGCTCCTCGGCCCGACCGAGCTCTACACCGTCTCTCGCGACGGCAAGGACGGCAGGCGCATCACGCACCTCAACGACGACAAGGTCGCCTCGGCCCGCTTCGGCACGCCCGAGCAGTTCACCTTCAAGGGCGCGGCCGGGGACACGGTGCACGGCTGGCTCGTGCGCCCCGTGGACTTCGATGCCGCCAAGAAGTACCCCGTGGCCTTCCTGATCCACGGCGGTCCCCAGGGATCCTTCGGCAACGACTTCCACTACCGCTGGAATCCGCAAGCCTTCGCGGGCGCCGGCTACGCCGCGGTCATGGTGGACTTCCACGGGTCCGAGGGCTACGGGCAGGCCTTCACCGACGCCATCAACGGGGATTGGGGCGGCAAGCCCTACGAGGACCTCATGACGGGCCTCGATTACGTCCTCGGCCGCTATTCGTTCATGGACGGCGACCGCGTGGCGGCGCTCGGAGGGTCCTACGGCGGCTACATGGTGAACTGGATCGCCGGCCACACCGACCGCTTCCGCTGCCTGGTCACTCACGACGGGAACATCGACGAGCGCACGGCCTACCTCATGACCGAGGAGCTCTGGTTCCCGGAGTGGGAGCACGGGGGCGTTCTCTGGGAGAAGCCGGAAGGCTTTGCCCGGCACGACCCCATCGACTCCATCGACAAGTGGAAGACGCCGACCCTCGTCATCCACGGCGGGAAGGACTACCGCGTCGTCTACACCCAGGGTCTCGCCACCTTCACCGCCCTCCAGCGCAAGGGCGTGCCGTCGAAGCTGCTCTTCTTCCCCGACGAGAACCATTGGGTGCTGAAGCCCCAGAACTCGAAGCAGTGGTACGAAACGGTGCTCGCCTGGCTCGGCGAGTGGACGAAGCCGACGAAGCCCTGACTCTCGTGGACTCGATCGCCGCCGCGCGCGCCTTCCTCGCCGAGGATCCCGACCCCGAGACGAGGGCCGAGCTCCAGGCGCTGCTCGCGCGCGTGGAGGCCGGGGACGAGGCCGCGCGCAAGGACCTCGCCGACCGCTTCGCGGCTCCCCTCGAGTTCGGCACCGCGGGGCTCCGCGGCCGCGTGGAGGCGGGGCTGGGCCGGATGAACCGCGTGGTCGTGATCAAGGCCACGCACGGGCTCGGCTCGTGGCTGCTCGACCAGTCTTCGCTCGACGCGCGAGCGCGGGGAGTTGTGATCGCCTTCGACGGACGCCACTCCAGCCGGCAGTTCGCAGAGGACGCGGCGGCGGTCCTCGCCGCCCTCGGCATCCCCGTGCACCTCTTCCCCGATCCCGTGCCGACTCCGTTCTGCTCTTTCGCGGTGCCGCACCTCGGGGCCGCCGCCGGTGTCATGGTCACGGCCAGCCACAACCCGCCGCGCGACAACGGCTACAAGGTCTATCGCGAGACGGGCTCCCAGATCATCCCCCCCGCGGACGAGGAGATCGCGAAGAGGATCGCCAAGGCGCCCCGCGTCCCCGAGATCGCGCGGCTCACTCCTCCGGACGCCGCCGCGCGCGGTCTGCGCCGCACTGTGGACGACTCGGTCGAAGCCGGCTACCTCGAGGGCCTTTTCCGGGGCGCCGTCCACCCGCCCGACGCGACGCCGCTGCGCATCGTCTACACGGCGATGCACGGCGTGGGCCACCGGCTGGCCGGGCGTGCGCTCCTCCGCGTCGGGTTTGAGGGGGTCGCGGTCGAGCCGGCCCAGAGCGATCCCGACGGCTCCTTCCGCACCGTCGCCTTCCCGAATCCCGAGGAGAAGGGGGCGATGGACCGCGCGCTCGCCCTCGCCGCGGAGGTGGGCGCGGAGCTCGTCCTCGCCAACGACCCCGACGCCGACCGCCTGGGCGTGGCCGTGCCCGAGGGCAAGGGCTTCCGGATGCTCAGCGGAAACGAGATCGGCTGGCTCCTCGCCGACGACGCCTTGGCCCACGCCGACACTGGCGGCCGCCGGAAGCTCGTGGTCACGACCATCGTCTCGTCCACACTCCTCTCGCGCATGGCCCGCGATCGCGGGGCCGCGTACGACGAGACGCTCACGGGGTTCAAGTGGATCGGCGACCGCGCGATCCGCGCGGAGGCGGCGGGCGACGCCTTCGTCTTCGGCTACGAGGAAGCGCTCGGCTACACCGTGGGCCCGCTCGTGCGCGACAAGGACGGCATCGGCGCCGCCTTGCGCATCGCCGAGCTCGCGCGCTTCCTCAAGGGTCGGGGCGAGACGCTCCTCGACCGCGTGGACGCGCTGCTCGTGGCCCACGGCATGAGCCACCAGGTCCAGTGGTCCGTCACGCTGCCGGGCGCCACGGGCAAGTCACGCATCGCCGCGGCCATGGAGGCCCTGCGCAACGACCCGCCGGCGGCGATCGGGGAGAGTGCGGTCGTGCGGCTCGTGGACCTTCGGGCGGGCGAGGAGAGAACGCCTTCGGGCAAGCGCACGCCGGTCTCGCTGCCGCGCGCCGACGTCTTGAGCTTCTTCTCCGAGGACGGGGCGCGGCTCATCGCCCGGCCGAGCGGAACCGAGCCGAAGATCAAGTTCTACCTGGAGCTCGTGGGCCGGGTGGCCTCGCGCGACGAGGTGGACCGGGTGCGGGCCGAGCTCGACGCGCGGGCGGCGCGGATCAAGCGCACGCTGATGGACCGGCTGGGGTTGGGGAGCTGAGCGCGGGCCCTCAGGCGCTCCGGCCGAACCGCTTCGCCGACCGGGCCTTGGCGAGCGCCGCCACCTCCTGGCGGTTGCGCGCGGGGGTGGTCGTGACGAGCGAGTCCACGAGGCGCCGGGCCACCGCCGCCGTCTCCTCGATGGCGCGAGCGAATGCCTCCTCGTTGACCTTCGAGGGATGGTGGAAGCCGCTCAGCTTGCGCACGAACTGCAGGCTCGCCGCCCGGACCTCCTCGTCCGTGGCGGGAGGCTCGAAATTGAACAGCGTTCGGATGTTTCGGCACATGCTTCCTTCTTACCACGACTCGCGCTAATCTCCCCGGCAAAGTCCGACCATGATCCACCGGAGCGACGAGGAGCCGAGCTGGTTCTACGTCCACGAAGGGCGGCGCGAGGGCCCGTTCGACCGCCGCGGACTGTTACAGGCGCTGCTCGCGTTCGACGCGCCCGAGAAGACGCTCGTGTGGCGGAGCGGGCTCTCGCACTGGACGAGGGCGGGCGAGCTGCAGGAGCTGCGCCTAGAGCTCCCGCCTCCGATCCCCAGGGAGGCACAGCCGCGGGACGCCTCGGGCTCGGCCGAGCCGCCTCCGGTGCCCACCGATGACGAGGCGCGGGTCGGCTCCTCGGCCGTCGCCGCGGGCGGCGAAGACGAGGACGACGAGGACGACGAGCCGGATACGCCGGAAGGCGTGGGCTCGGAGGGTGCGGTCTCCGAAGAGGGCCGGCGTCGCCGACGCCGCCGCAAGCGGAAGCACACGGAGCCTGCCTTCAACCCGCGGGTGCTGCAGCTCGCGGCGATCTTCTTGATGCTCGCGCTCGTGGTGTGGCTGCTGCTCCGCCGCATGAACCAGTTCCCGGAAGGGTCCGTCATCGACCACGGGCGGCTCGAGGCGCTGCCTACGGAGACGTCGCCTCCACGGCTGTGCGCAGGCGCCGATACGATTCCCAGAGCCTCCGCCCCACCTCCGACCAGTCCGCTCTAGCTCAGCGTCCGCAGGCCGCCTCCACGGCGGCCACCGTCTTGGGCACCGACGTGAGGTTCCGGGGCGGTCCCTGCCGGCGCACCACCACGTCGTCCTCGATGCGCACGCCCCCCACGGGCACCCAGCGCTCGGCCCCGTCGAAGTCGATGCGGCTCCGGTGCTCCTCGCGGATCCGCGGATCGCCGAGCAGCGCGGGCATGAAGTAGATCCCGGGCTCGATCGTGATCACGAAGCCCGGCTCGAGGCGCGCGCGGAAGCGGAGGCGGCCGGAGCCGCGCGGCAGCGGCAGGCGGCGCTTCCTTTGGCCTTGGACGTCGTGCACGTCGAGCCCCAGCGTGTGCCCGATCCCGTGCGGGTAGAAGACGCGCACCGCTTCCGTTTCCGTGAGCTCCTCGACGCTGCCCCGCAGGACGCCCAGGTCGCGCAGCCCCTCGGCGAGGACGCGCTCGGACACGCGCTGCACGTCGATGCTCGTGTTC
>JBKPBQ010000360.1:0-4423 GCA_046726955.1 Acidobacteriota bacterium | reverse complement strand
CCTCGGTGGCGAGCGTCGTCTTTGCGCGACCGGTGATCGCGAGCACGACGGCGAATGCCTCGAACGCGAAGATGATCCGGAAGAGCAGCGCCACCTGCAACGACGGCTTCATCATCGGCAGGATCACCTTGCGCACGCGCTGGAAGAAGCCGGCGCCGAAGACCTCCGCCGCCTCGCCGTACTCGTGCGGAATGCTCTGGAGGCCGGCCAGGAAGATCACCATCACGAATGCCGTCGACCGCCAGATCTCCGCGACGACGACCGCAAGGAGGAGCTGGTTCGGCTTCGTCGGATCGAGCCAGATGTACGGCTGGTCGATGAGGCCGACCTTCTCGAGCAGCGTGTTCAGATACCCCCGCTCGGTCAGGATCGACTGCCAGACGAGCCCCGCTGCCAGATCCGACACGGCGAGCGGGACGATGAAGATCGCGAGGAAGACCCCGCGGCCGTGCAGCTTGGAGTTGATGAGCAGCGCCATCGCGAGCGCGAGCACGAACTGGAGCGGCACGATCACGACGACGAGCAGCAGCGTGAACTTGAACGCGTCCCAGAAGTTCGCGTCGTTCACCATCATCCGGAAGGGCTCGATCGTCCACGTGCCGCCGTCCCGGAACGCGAGCTTGAACGCCTGCACCATTGGCCAGCCGAAGAAGAGAGCGAGGTAGGCGACGGTGGGGAGGATCAACCCGTAGGGGAGAGCCTCCCACCGTCGCACGCGGCGCCCGAGCGAGACCTCCTGCGCGATGGTCGTCATCGAGCTGCCGCCTCTCGTCCGGCCGTCACTTCACGTGGCACGGCCCCGTGCTCGGAGGATCGGGCGCCCAGCACTTGGCGCCGGTCTTGTTCATGATCGCCTGGAGAGGCTGCGCCTCGTCGTTGACCACCGACTTCGGGTCCTCGCCCCTGACCACGATGCGCGTGAAGGTGTCGGTGTAGATCTTGCTGAAGTTGCCGCTCTCGGCGCCGAGTCCGATCGGGAGGAGCGACTTCACGGCGTCCGGCGACCGCTGCGCCTTCTTCACCGCTGCGTTCATGCTCAGGAGGCCGACCCCCAGCCGCTTCGACAGCCTCGAGCCGACGACCGGGAAGAAGCCGACCGAGCCCAGGGTCTTTGCCTGGACGGGAACGCTGAGCAGCCACTTGATCAGCTGCTTGGCTCCCGATGGGTTCGGCGCCGTCTTCGGGATCGCCAGACCGGCGAGCACCGGCATGTAGCCGCGCCCCATCGGGCCCTTGGGCGCCGGGAACGCGACGAAGTCGTTCCCGCGGGTCTTGAGCGCGTTCGTGAGGCGTGCGACGTGATCCCATGCCACCCACACCTCGCCGCTCAGGAGCGGGTCCTGCATGAAGTTGTAGCTGAGCGACTGGGGATGCGTGTACGGCCAGAGGCTCTTCATGTACTTCCAACCGGCGATCGCGCCCTGGCTCCTGAAGGTCGTCACGACTCCCTTGCTGAATGACGGCAGCAGGTAGCCCTGGACGAAGCGGTTGATGAGGCCGTTCGTGCCGACCGGCAGGCCGAACCGCGCCTGGCCCGTCTTCGTCTTGATGTTCTTCGCCCACTGGAGTAGCTGGGCATAGGACAGGGCGTTGATGTCCGCGCCCTTGGGCAGGTACTTCAGCGCCTGCTTGTTGGCGACCATGATGTACGTCGCCTGCATCCATGGGATGTAGAGCTGCTTGTTCGTCCCGAGCCTGCCGAGCTTCATCAGGTCGGGCGGGATGCCCGCCTTGCTCAACTGCTTCGCGACATCCTTGAGGTTCGTGAGGTACTGCTGCACCGTCAGGTAATCGCCGTGCAGGCCGCCGAGCAAGCTAACGGAACCCTTTCCGGCCTGGGCCTCCGCCTGGATCCTGTTGAACCAGACCTGCCCCTGGCCGACCGGAGTCGTCACGAAGTCGACATTGCCCGGAAAGCCCTTAAGCAAGTACTTGTTCGCGGCGTCGATCTCGCTCACCTGGGTGAGCTGGTTCGAGAAGAAGACGACGTTCCCGGCGTCCTGCCTGCCCGCCGACGCCGCGCCGGCACCTCCCAGAGAGGCGGCCGCGACAAGAGCGAGGGCGGCTGCGATTCCAGTGACGGTTGTGCGTATGGATCGAATCCTGAGCACCGTTCCTTCCTTTCTCCTTATGGCTCCGCCTGCCGAAGTCGGTGAGGTGGACGTGCCGCCTCCTACTCGCTCATGCACTCCCCCTTTCGCCGTGCTGCTCGGCGTCGAGCAGGTCGAGGACGAGCGCTGCCGTCCACGAGAGGTCCTCCGTCCCCCCTCCGTCTCCGGTGAGCGCGTCGTAATGCTCCCAGAAGCCCTCGCGCCGCGCGAGCTCGAGCAGGGCCGCCCGGATCTCGGTCGCCTCGTCGACGAAGCCGTTCCGGAGCAGCCCTTGATGCAGGACCCAGTTGATCATCGGCCAGACCGGACCGCGCCAGTACAGGGCAGGCTCGAAGTGCGGGTCCTCGGGAGGGACGCTCGCAACCACTCTTCCGACCCCTTCGATCGCGACCTCGCAGCGTTGGAGACCCTCGATCAGGCGAGGTACGCGCTCGCCGCTCGGGACCCCTGCGTAGAGCGGTGCGAAGCCCGCGCCGGTCCGGGCCGGGATGAGCGTCTCCGCGCGGATGTCGTAGTCGAGGTAGATCGCCTCGTCCTCGTCCCAGAGAGCCGACTCGAGACCCGCGGCCGTCTGGTCCGCCCAGGCTTCGAACGGCTCCGGATCGGCGCCGACGACGCGGGAGATCTCCGCGAGATCGCGATCCGCCTGGACGAGAAGCGAGTTGAAGAGGACGTCGCGGACGACGAATGGGCACTCCTCGCGTATTCGCTCGGCGTCGTAGCCGCGGTCGCGGTAGAGCTTGACGAGGTAGGCGTAGCGGTCGTAGTGCTCGTCTGTCGGCCGCTGGGTCGCGTCGACGAACTCGACGTCGACGCGCTGATATGACGGGATCGACTCGGGGGACGGGGAGATGCGCGCCAGGGCGGCGTCCCAGAGGGGGGAGTTGTCCATGCCGGACTCCCACGGGTGCCAGACCTCCACGAGCCCGTCGTCGCCTCGCGTGCGCTCGCGGTAGAGGTACTCGTGCCAGGCGACGAGCTTCGGCTGGAGCTCGCGCAGAAAGCTCCTCGCGTCCTCGCCGTCCTGCGCGCGGCGGAAGACCTTCCACACGGCCGTCGCGTGCACGGGGGGTTGGACGATCCCCGAGGTCGGCGGCTCCAGGGGCGCCAAGGGAGAGAGATGCGTCTGCCAGAACTCCGGCCCCGGGAAGTAACGGGCGTCCTGTGCGAAGCGGATATGCGGCAGGAGCCCGTCGGCCCACTGGCCTGCGAACAGCCACCGAAGCTCGGCCTGGGCACGCTCCTGATCCCAGCCCGAATAACCCATCGCGATGCAGGCCGAATCCCAGCTCCACTGGTGCGGATAGAGACGTGCAGACGCGCGGGTCGCGTGGCCCATCCAGTTCGCGTCGAGGACGGCCGCAGCTCTCCGCGCAAGATCGCTGTCGGACCCCACGAGACGTTCGGCCGCGTCCGGCCCGGGCCGGAGCGCCGTCGCGTCCGTGAGCTCCGTCGGCTCCATCTGTCGTGCGAATATCAAATAGCGAGAGACGCGTCAACTGGTCGGGGTCGCGGGCCTCGCGGCGCCAGACGGGCTCGGGTTGTTAGTTTCGAGCGGCAGAAGCCGTCCGACCGATCTTGCGCCCAGTCCCTGCCGACAAGCCGTCCGCAGCGCGCACGCGACTGCTCCGCGAGCCGGATTTCCGGCGCGCGTACGTTGCCGGCGCCGCCAGTCAGCTCGGCGACGCCTTCCAGTTCGTGGCGCTGATGTGGTTCGCGGTCGCGGCGGGAGGCTCGCTGGGCGTGATCGCCGTCCGGCTCGGCAGCAGCCTGCCGGCGCTGCTCTTCGGATTGCACGGCGGCATCGCGGCCGACCGCTGGAACCGCCGGCGCGTGCTTATCGCCGCCGATCTGGTCCGCGCCGCGGTCCTGGTCCCGGCGGCGGTGGCCGCGGTCGCGGGTCTGCTCCCGCTCTGGGCACTCGTGCCGGTTGGCTTCGTGCTGGCCACGGCAACCAGCTACTTCACGCCGGCGTTCGGGGCGTTCCTCCCTTCGCTCGTCGGCCGGCAGAACGTCCAACAGGCGAACGGGCTGATCAGCGGGACGAAGAACGTCCTGAGCGTGTCGGGCTGGGCGCTTGCCGCGCTGCTGCTCGCGTTCGTCCCGATCGGCTCGTTTTTCGCGGTGAATGCCGCTTCGTACATCGTCTCGGCCCTCCTCGTGTGGCGAATTCGCCGGCCCGTCCAGGCTCGTGAGACACACGAGCCGTCGCAGCTCCTCGATGGGATCGCGAGCCTGCGGGTCCGGCCCGGCCTGGGTGCGGCGGTCGCGATGCTCGGGTTCGGGATGACCGTCATGACCGGAGTCTGGAC
>JBKPBQ010000359.1:0-9688 GCA_046726955.1 Acidobacteriota bacterium | reverse complement strand
CACGAATCCTGGTTGCGGTGGCTCGTGCAGCAACAGTATTCCCTCGAACAGGTAACCCGTGGCTTGCAAAAGAAGGACGCTCGGCTCGTGGCGGCGCCCGAAACGGAGGAGGAACTTCGGCAGGTCGTGGCGGAACGCGGTAAGGACCGCGGCCCCGCCATTCTCGAGAAGGGACGCCGCTACGCGAAGACTCGCGTGCACCTCGCGGGAGACGTCGTTTACTTCCTGTTCTACGACGACAAGGACGTTCTGCGCGACTACGTGTTCGTCAGTACCTGACCCGACGCAACACCCGGCGCGGCGTCAGTGGAGGACCGCAATCGTCTCCAGCTTCTCGCGCTGGCCGAGCCGCCAGAACCGCCGCGTCTCGCGTGCGAGGTCCGCGAGCCGGCGCGACCTGAAGAAGCGGGCCTCGAGCCACCCGCAGTAGCGGTCGGCGAGGCTCGTGGCCACGCGGTAGCGCTCCGCGCACTCCGCGCTGAGCCCTCCCCGCAGCCGATAGCTCCGGAAGAGCAGGTGCCGGAGCCGAGTGGAGAGCGCGCCTTCGTTCTGGAGGCTCAGGAAGAAGGCGGCGGTCAGGTACTTGTCCACCTCCGCCTGCAGCTCGAGCTCGAGCTGCGTCGCGGGGCGCGAGGCGCGGGCGCGGTGCATCAGATAGAGGAAGTGGCTCACTTCCTCGGTGAGCGTCGAGAAGGCACCCAGGTTGGCCCCGTCGAGCCTCTCGCGCGGGTCGCTGCGCTCGAGGTCCTCGCCCACGCTCTTCTCGAGCACGACCGCGAGCGAGACCTCGTCCCCGTCCTGGCTCACGAGCGTGCGGCTGCCGCCTCCAGGAAGATGCGCCGCGTCCTCGGGCGGGATCAGGAAGTCCGTGACCGGCGGCTCCTCGGGCAGGCCGTAGAGGCTCTCCAGCCGGCGCTGCACGAAGACGGCGAGGGGCGTCAATGCAGCCGGTCCTCGCCGGGAGCGACCGGGGTGATGCCCTGCTCGGCGAGGAGCGTTGCCGCGCGCCGGCTCCCCGTCTGGACCCAGCGCTCGTAGAGCCGGACGAGCGAGGCGGGGGTCGTGACGCGGCTCTGCTCGGAGACTTCGGCCAGCACGTCCACGAACTGCCGGAAGCGCGACGCGAGCTCGGCGAAGACGCCGGGCCCGAGGTGCCGCGGCCCCTCGTGCTCGCGGCTCAGGTGCGCGTAGGCGCGTCCGCCGAGGATCGTGTAGTAGCGGACGTCGGCCTGCGCGTCGGCGAGGCTGTCCGCGAAGAAGCCCGACATGAAGAGAGCGGTGTCTCCGGTCGCCCGCAGGCGCCGCGCCCGCTCCAGCGGCGAGGCGTCGAGCGCCCGCACGTAGAGGAGGGCGAGCGGCGTCTCGTCGAATCCGGCCTCCCGCCCGGGCAGGTTCTCGCCGCGCATGAAGGCAGCGAGGAGGTTGACGAGGTAGTACTCGGTGAACGCGGACGTGGACACGCGCTGGTGCTCCATCGCCTTGCCGAGCTGCTCCCGAAAGAACTCGACCGCCGTCTCCCCGCGTACGAGGCCCTCCGGCATCGCGTCCTCCTCCCCGGTTGCGTCCCCGGTCCGACGAGCACCGTTCCTTGCACGAACCGTGCGAGCAGTCGGCGAAGCGGACTGCCAGGGCACCCAAACGGCTCGTGGCCTTGGCTTTGACTGCCGATTCCGGGTGAGAGGAGAGCGCTATCGCGGTGCCCCTCCACGTCACCTCCGTGGACAATCCTTGTCTCTCCCGGACGCGGCGCGTCGCGCGGCGGAATGGCAGTCGCGGAGTGCGAGCGCCAGCTAGTGCGGTCGTGGAGCGGGGGATGTGGACGGCGTGGGCGTCGGAGACGGGGACGCGTCCGGCGCGTCGCCGCCGATGTAGCCGATCGTCTTGAGGTCGCGAATGACCTCGTTGTCGATCTCGGGGCTCGCCGCGTCGGCGCCGGCATCGCGAGGATTCGCTTCGTAGCTCGCGAGGGTTCGCACCGGGTAGCGGCGCAGGTACCCCGGCGCGAACGCCGCGCGCAGGACGGTCCCGTCCATGTCCGATGCCGCCGGCTGGCCCATCGCGTAGAGGATCGTGGGCGCGATGTCGTAGAGCGTCGCCCCCTCGAGGCGCGCGCCCCGCCGGATCCCCGCGCCGTAGAGGTAGACGACGCCGTCCGGCGGCTCCTGCGCGTCGTTGGCGTGCGAGTACGCGCCCTGGAAGTACCGGAAGCCGTGGTCGGAGCAGACGACGAGCAGCGTGCGGCCGTCCAGGCGCTCGAGGTACTTGGCGATGATGCCGTCCATGAGCTCGTAGAGCGGCCGGAGGACGCGGGCGAAGTCCTCGTCGAGCCGCGCCTCGTGCTGCGCGTCGAACGTCCCCTCGCGCTCGCGCACGATCGCCTCGTCGTAGAGCCCCCGGTCGAGGTAGTGGTCGGCGAGGTGGCTCGTCACGTCCACGAGACGGAAGTAGGTGGAGAAGACCTGGACCGGACGGTTCTGCCAGAGCCAGTCGCTCGCCCGGTCGATCGTCAGGTCCTGAGCCACGTAGTAGCCGTACGACTGGAGGATCGAGCGCGTGTTGGTGATCGGGATCGTCGCGTCCTCTTCACGCCACTCCGGGATCCCGAGGCGCTTCATCACGGGGACGACGTCGCCCGGATAGTGCCACCGGAGCGCATCCAGGCTCGGAAAGAGCTCGGGCGGGTGGACGGTGCTCGCGTCCGCGCGCGCCTTGAACGCGTTGCTCACCACGAAGCCGTGGGGGACGGGGAAGGGCGGATGCGAGACCCACCAGTTGAGCGTGCCGGTCGAGTAGCCGCGCTCCTCCAGGATCTCCCAGTACGTCTTCACTCGGCGCTTCCGGTCCTGGTAGGGAACGGAGAGGCCCTGCTGGTTGACGTACGTCCAGTCGACGATGCCGTGCTTGATCATCGTCTTGCCGGTGGCGATCGAGTTCCAGAGGATGGCGCTCTTGGTGGGCCGGGCCGACTTGAGGGGGCCGGAGGCGCCCTCGTCGGTCAGCCGGTGGATCGCCGGCAGCCTCCCCTCGCGCAGGAGGGGGGCGATGAGGTTGGGGGCGGCGCCGTCGAAGCCGAGGAGGACGACCCGCTCGATCCGCGGGTAGCGATAGCGGTCGGAGAGCGACCACGTGAGGCCGGAGGCGATGACGAGAGCGACGATGAAGGCGCGGCGGGATCGTGGCATGCGCGACCTTCCAGCGTAGCACGCGCGTTTCCCGGCCGCCAAAACGGACGCTCGGGCGTTTGACGCCGGCCTCGGGCGCCGCGTAGCCTCGCACCGTGCGCAGGGGACTGGCGCCGGCGATCCTACCGGCCCTCGTCGCTCTCGCCTGCGGCGCCACCCGCCCTGCCGTCCCTCGCGTCGATCGGCCCAACGTGCTGCTTCTCATGCTCGACCGCGTGGGGACGGACATCGCCGCCTTCGGGGGAGAAGCGGAGACGCCGTTCCTCGATCGCCTGGCGTCGCGCGGTCGGCGCATCGACCGCGCCTACGCGCAGTACCCGGCGCTCGCCGCCTCGCGGCTCTCGATCCTGACCGGCCGGCGCCCGGAGAAGGCGCACCTCTGGGACGAGATCGCCTCCCGCGGCGCGCTCGGGGACGGCGTTGCGCTTCCCGAGGCCTTCCACGAGCGCGGCTACTTCACCGCCCGCGTGGGCCGTCTCGTGGGAGGACCCGCCGAGCAGGTCTTCGCCTGGGACCGCGTGGACGAGCCGGGGCCCGAGGTGGCGGGGAAGCGTGCCCAGGAAGTGCTCGCCGAGCGCCCCGACCGTCCCTTCTTCCTCGCCGTCTCCTTCGAGTCCGGCGATCCGCGGCGGCTGCCCCCCGCGGAGTTTTTGGAGGCCTACGACCCGCGGCGGGTGCACTTCGCACCGACCGTCGATCCTCGGACGCTGCCCCCGCTCGCCCTCGCCGACGGCGGGACGCCGCCGCCCCCGACTCTCGCGGCGCCCGACGACCAGCGCCGCCGGCAGCGTGTGGCCGAGCTCGCCCGCGTGTCGCAGATCGACGCGCAAGTGGGCGCGCTCGTGGACGCGCTGGATCGCGCCGGACTCGGAGAGCGCACGCTCGTCGTCGTCGTGGCCGACACGCCAGCGAGTGTCGGGACCTCGCGACGAGACGTGCTGCTCGAGGACGCGCTGCGCGCCGCGCTGATCGTCGCGGGGCCGGGAGTCGACATGCCCGGCGAACCTGTGGACGACGTCACCGAGCTCGTGGACGTGTTTCCGACCGTGGTCGAGCTCGCCTCGATCCCCGCGCCGTCCGGGCTCGACGGCCGGAGCCTCGTCTCCCTCTTCGCGGGCCGGCCCGGATCCGCGTCGAGCGCGGCGTTCTCGGCGACGAGGCGCGCCGCCTCGACACTCGCGGTGAGCGTGCGCGGCGAGCGCTATCGCTATACCGAATGGCCCGACGGGAGCCGCGAGCTCTTCGACCACTCGAACGATCCGGGGGAATCGAGGAACGTCGCGGCGAGCCCCGAGCACGAAAAAGGCCGCGCGGAGATGAAGGCGCTGCTCGACGCGGGACCCACGACCCAGGCCGCGCCTCCGCCCGCGGCAGGTTCGTCGTCTGTCGACGACGCGGCCGGCGAGCGGCCGAACGTCCTCCTCATCGTGATCGACGACCTCGCGCCGCGCCTCGGCTGCTACGGGGCGGGTGTCACCACGCCGGTCCTCGACCGCCTCGCCAGCGAAGGCCGGCGCTTCGATCGCGCGTACTGCCAGGTCTCGTCGTGCAGCCCGTCGCGCACGTCGTTCCTCACGGGCCGCCGCCCGGACAAGACCGGCGTCCTCGACAACCTGGAATCGCCGCGCGAGAAGCTGAAGGACGCGGTGCCGCTGCAGGAGCACTTCCACGCCCAGGGCTACTTCACGGCGCGCGTGGGCAAGATCTACCACGGGCCGTTCGAGGAGGACTTCGCCTGGGACCTGGCGGAGCACACGCCCTACCTTCCGGAGGACGAGGCGAACGAGCCGCCGCCGCGCCGTGAGCGTCTGGCGCACGGCGGACCCTCGCTCGCCTGGACCGCGACTGGAAACGACGACGAGGACGAGCCGGACGGCCGCACCGCCCGCCGCGTGGCCCGCCTCATCGAGGAGCACGACGGCCGGCCGTTCTTCATCGCTGTGGGCTTCAACAAGCCGCACATTCCCTGGGTCGCCCCCGCGCGCTACTTCGCGGAGAACCCGCCCGACAAGGTCGTGATTCCTCCCGAGGGGCCGGACGACTGGACGGGGGTTCCGGAGATCGCGGTGTCGCGGCGGCCACCGCGGCGGCCCGGCCTGCTGCTCTCGGCGCGGCCGGAAGAGCGCGACGACGAGCTGCGGCGCCAGGCCGTCGCCGCCTACGACGCCTGCGTCTCGTTCGTCGACGCGCAGGTCGGCGTCGTGCTGGACGCGCTGGAGCGCCGGGGGCTGCGGGAGAAGACGATCGTCGCGGTCCTGGGCGACCACGGCTACCACCTCGGCGACAAGGGCGGTCTCTGGCGCAAGAACACGCTCTACGAAGCGTCGCTGCGCGTGCCGCTCATCGTGTCGGTGCCCGCGCTCGCCAGCCCGGGCGCAGCCGCCTCGGGCCTCGTCGAGCTCGTCGACCTCTACCCGACGCTCGTCGAGCTGGCCGGCCTGCGCCGTCCCGCCGGGCTCGACGGAACGAGCCTCAAGCCTCTGCTGGACGATCCCAGTCGCGTCGTCAAGAAGGCCGCGTTCTCCGTCGCGCCGCGGCAGCCGCCGGACCTCGGACGCAGCGTGAGGACGGCCCGCTGGCGCTACACGCTCTGGCCGGACGGCTCCGAGGAGCTCTACGACCTCGCGCCAGGAGCGTGGACGCGCCTGCGCGCGCTCTTCGGAAGGCGCGAGCCGCCCTCGTCCGTCAACCTCGCCCGCGACGCCGCGCAGGCGGGGACGCGCGCGGAGATGCGGAAGCTCTTCGACGCGCTGGACGCCCGCTGATGCGGCGCGCTCAGCGGCGTGCGACCACCGCGTCGGCCCAGGGTCGCCGCTCCCGCGCGTAGACCGAACGCAGAGCCCGGCTCGCCACGAAGTCCTCGATCTTCCCGGCCGTGCGCGCGGGAGCCTCCAGCACCGGGAAGTGCGTCCTGCCGCCGAGGCTCTCCGCCTCGAACCACGGCTGGCGCCGCGAGAACCAGAGCTGGCGCTCCAGGAAGCTGGGATCGGGAGCTTGCGAGAAGAGGTGGAGGGTCGGCACCGGAGGGTGGAGGCCGGTGAGCGCCTGCAGCGGGCTGCGGTACTCGCGATAGCAGTCCGCGACGACGCGGGCCGCCCGCGACCACATCTCGAAGCCGTGGACGCGCGCCTGCTCGTCAAGGAACCGGCTCACCTCTTCCGATCCTCCCGCCCAGGCGGCGAAGAGCAGGTCTCTCGTGCGTCTCCAGTGGACTGGGCTCTGCAGGTCGTCGAGGGCTTCGCGGAGCGCGGTCGGCGGCTCGAGGACGAGCCAGTCGAGGAGGACGAGCGCGGGCACGCGCGGCCCGAGCAGGCGCCGCAGCTCGAGGGCCACCCAGCCGGCGTCGCCGAGCGCTACCGGCACCACGGACTCGGCGCCGCTCGCCCCGACGACGGCCCGCGCGTCCGCGGTGAGCGCGGCGTTGCCGAACTCCGCGAGCGGAGGGTCGGAGTCGCCGTGGCCCCGCCAGTCCAGCGTCAGGACCCGCCGCCAACGCGACAGGACGGGAACGAGCCGATCGTAGACCGCGCGGCTCGTGCACCATCCAGGCAGCAGGAGCAGCGCCGGCTCTCCCCGTCCCCTGTCGTCGTAGTGGATACGGAGACCGCTGAGGGTGCGCGCCTGCATGCCGGCCCCGCTCTTCGGATCGCGCGGCGATCCCGTCGTCCCCCAACGATCACCGACGAAGGATCGGGCCGATTTGTTTCGTGCGGCGCCACACACCCTTCTGGCTGGGGTCGGGGCGCGGGCTGCCGGATTCAGTGGTCCATCGGTTCTCGTCAAGCCCGGGTGCAGAAGCGCCGGCGGTAGGCCACGGGGCTGGTCCCGAGGGCGCGGCGGAAATGGAGGCGAAGGGCGGCCGCGCCCAGGCCGACCTCCTGCGCGACCGAGTCCACGGAATCGCTCGTGGCTTCGAGACGCCGCTGGGCATCCAGCAGGCGCTGGTGGGTGAGCCACTGGTGGGGGGTGGTGCCCGTCTCCTCGCGAAAGCGACGAGCGAAGGTGCGCGGGGACATGGCGGCGCGGCGGGCCAGGCTCTCGACGGTCAGGGACTGATCGAGTCGTGCCTGCGCCCAGTCCAGCACTCCCGCCAGGGCCTGGCCGTCGCTCCGGCTCCGCACGGGGCGGGGCACGTACTGCGCCTGTCCGCCCTCCCGCTGCGGGGGCACCACCAGCCGTCGGGCCACCTGGTTCGCGACCTCCGCGCCGTAGTCACGGCGCACCACGTGGAGGCAGAGGTCGATGCCGGCGGCGCTGCCCGCGGAGGTGAGGACGTCGCCGTCGTCCACGTAGAGCACGTTGGGCTCCACGCGCACGCGGGGATGGCGCTCCCGCAGGCGGTCGACGTAGCGCCAGTGCGTGGTCGCGCGGCGGCCGTCGAGCAGGCCCGCGGCGGCGAGCACGAACACACCCGAGCAGATGGAGACGAGGCGGGCGCCGCGGGCATGGGCGGCCCGCACCGCCCGCAGCAACGCTTCCGGCGGGCGCTCGTCCGCGTCGCGCCAACCGGGGATGACGATGGTGCCGGCCCGGCGGAGCGCCGACAGCCCTCGCTGCGCCTGCACGGTCACTCCGCCCGTGGCCCGCAGGGGGCCGCGGTCGAGGGAGGCCACCTCGAAGCGGTACCACGGGACGGCGAGCTCGGGGCGGGACAGACCGAAGACCTCGACGACGATGCCGAACTCGAAGGTGCAGAGCCCGTCGTAGGCCAGGCTCGCCACGCGGCGGCGATCGGGCAGGGCCATGGCAGGATCTTAACGTATATTGTCATTCCTGCCTATGGACCTCCGCTCCGCCGCCCGGCACACTGGGCGGCACGAGGAGACCGATGCCCACCCTGATCACGGACGAGCGACCGGTGACCGACGTTCCCGCGGCTGCCCCCGCGGAAGCGCTCGCGCACTTCGAGGCCTTGCTCGCGTTCGAGACGGACTGCTGGGACGTGCACGAAGCCCTCGCCGCCGGCCACGGCGGGTTCGTGCTCCTGGACGTGCGCAGCCCCGAAGCGTTCGCGGCGGGCCACGTCCCGGGGGCCATGAGCCTCCCCCATCGCCGGATCAACGAGCGGAACCTGGCCGCCTTCCCTGCGGACAGGCTGTTCGTCGTCTATTGCGACGGGCCTCACTGCAACGGCGCGGACCGCGCCGCGATCCGTCTGGCGCGGATGGGCCGCCCGGTGAAGAAGATGATCGGCGGGATCGCGGGCTGGAGGGACGAAGGCTTCTCCCTGGAGGCCTGATCCTCGCCCGTCCGGCTGGGCCGCGGCCGCGCCTGGTCGTACGCGTTCAGTGGGACCGGAGGGCGGCGGTCGGGCTCACGAGCGCGGCCCGCCGCGCGGGCAGCCCGCACGCGAGCAGCGCGACCACGGCCAGGATGCAAGGACCCGCGGCGAACGCCAGCGGGTCGGTCGCGCTGACGCCAAAGAGCGTGCTCGACAGCAGGCGGGTCGTCGCGAGGGCTCCCGCGAGTCCCAGGCCCAGGCCGGCCAGGAGGAGCGCCCCTCCCCGGGCCAACACCAGCCCGAGCACGTCTCGCGGACGGGCCCCGAGCGCCATGCGCAGGCCGATCTCCCTCGTGCGCTGGCCGACGGAGTAGGCGAGGACACCGTAGAGGCCGAGGCCGGCCAGGAGCACCCCGACGATGGCGAGCGATGCCGTGAGCGACGCGCTGAAGCGCTCGGCGAACAGGAGGTCGGCCAGCGATGCGCGCATCGTGGCCGCACTCGCCACGGGCTGGGCGGGATCGACCTCGTGAACGGCCGCGCGCACTGCCGCCGCGAGCCCCGTGGGCTCGCCGGCCGCGCGCACGACGAGGCTCAGCGGCAGGTTGATCGGGATCGGGAACGTCTGCTGAGCGTAGGGCACGTACCAGACCGGGCGGTCGACGCGATAGTTGAAGCGGTCCTCCTTCACGTCGCCCACGACGCCGACGACCGTCATCCACGGCCCGCCCTGGCCGGCGCGCACGCGGCGGACCCGCTTGCCGAGCGCCTCCTCGCCCGGCCAGGCCTGGCGCGCCAGCTCGTCGCTGATCACCACCACCGGCGCCGCGGCCGCGTGGTCGCCGCGGTCGAGCAGCCGGCCCCGGAGCAGCGTGACCCCGAGCGCCTCGAGGTAGCCCGGGCTGACGGCGCGGTTCGCGGCGATTGGCACGTCGCCGGGATCGCGCGGCGGCCGGCCTTCCGGCTCGAAGACGGAGTCGAGCGTGACGCCGTGCTGCAGCGGCGTGTTGGTGGTCATCCCCGCGGAGACGACGCCAGGCAGCGCCCGGACGCGGTCGAGCACGTCTTCCATGAATCGGACCTGCTGCGCGTGGCGGGAGTAGCTCTCCACGCTCCGCGGCAGCTCGACGGACAGGAGGTCGTCCGCACGGAACCCGAGGTCGAGTCGGTGGAGGTGCCGGAACGACTGCAGGAGCAGCCCTCCTCCCACGAGGAGGGCGACCGCGATCGCCATCTCGCCGACCACGAGCGCGTCCAGCCACGGCCGGTGGCCGCCCCCGAGACC
>JBKPBQ010000358.1:0-4116 GCA_046726955.1 Acidobacteriota bacterium | reverse complement strand
CAGTAGATCGTCATCACCACGAGCATCCCCGCGATGAGCGCGCGCGGGAACGCGCGGCCGGGGTTCTGCACCTCGCCCGCGGCCATGGGCATGTTGTTCCAGCCGTCGTAGGCCCAGAGCGCGGCCAGCATCGCGGTCCCGAAGGCCGCCCAGCCGCTCCAATGCCGCGTCCCCGCTGCCGCCTGGAGGTGCGACCAATCGGCCGACTTCGAGAAGAAGAAGATGCCGAGGACCACGAAGGCGATCCCGCCGATCTTCAGGACCGTCAAGGCCGTCTGGACCCGCCCCCCTATGGCCACCGAGAAGCAGTTCACCACCGAGAGAAAGACGATGGCGCCCACCGCCACGAGCTGCCTCGGCCCGAACTGCCAGTCGATCGTCTGGCCGAGGAGCGAGACCTCCCGGTGGACCCAGACCGCGTTCAGCGGCAGGAACGCGGCCAGGAAGATCGCGAACCCCGCGGCGAGGCTCGCGTTGGAACCGCTGCCCGCGACGATGAAGCGCTGCCATCCGAAGAGGAAGGCCGCGGTGTCTCCGTAGGACTTCTTCAGGTAGACGTACTCTCCGCCGGCCGCCGGGAGCATCGCCCCGAGCTCCGCGTAGCTGAGCGCTCCCGCGAGCGACAGTATCCCGGCGGCGACCCACGCCGCCATCACGAGGGCGGGAGTTCCCACGTCCTGCGTCATCACCGACGCCTTCAGGAACATGCCGGTGCCGATGACGATGCCCACGACGAGGGCCGTCGTGTGCGTCGTGGTCAGGCCTCGGACCAGCTGCCCCTTTGGCTCGTTCATGGTGAGCGCAATCGTACAATGCGTCCGACATGGCGAGTACTGGCGTGTCCGGCGTGCCCGTCATCGACGTGTCGGCTCTCGTGGCGCGAACGCCGGCGCGACAGACGGTGGCGGCGGAGATCGGCGAGGCCTGCCGCGCCCAGGGCTTCTTCTACGTGACCGGCCACGCCGTCGAGCAGGCGATCTGCGATCGTCTGGTGGAGGCGAGCCGCCGCTTCTTCGCCCTCGACCAGGACGCGAAGATGCAGTGGCGCATGTCCCTCGGCGGCCGTGCGTGGCGCGGCTACTTCCCCGCCGGCGGCGAGCTGACCTCGGGACGGCCCGATTGGAAGGAAGGTCTATACCTCGGCTCCGAGCTGCCCGACGACCATCCGCTCGTGCGCGCGCGCACTCCCCTCCACGGCCGCAACCTCTTCCCGACGTTGCCCGGGTTTCGCGAGGCGGTGCTCGCCTACCTCGACGCGCTCACAGGTCTCGGTCACGCGCTGATGGAGGGGATCGCCCTCAGCCTCGGTCTGGAGGCAACTTTCTTCGCCGAGCGCTACACCGGCGACCCGCTGATCCTGTTTCGCCTCTTCAACTACCCGTCGCGGCCCGCGCCGGCGGGGCAGGACGTGCAATGGGGTGTCGGCGAGCACTCCGACTACGGCCTCCTGACCATCCTCTGGCAGGACGACGTGGGCGGCCTGCAAGTGAAGACGCGCGACGGCTGGGTCGAAGCGCCGCCGCTGGCCGGGTCCTTCGTCTGCAACATCGGCGACATGCTCGACCGCATGACCGGCGGCGTCTACCTCTCCACCCCGCACCGCGTCGCCCTCAACACGTCGGGCCGCGACCGCTTGTCGATGCCGTTCTTCTTCGACCCGCACTTCGAGGCGCGCGTGCGACCGATCGAGGGCCTGTCCGCCTCCGCCGCGGAGCAGGATCGCGCCGCCCGCTGGGACGGGGCGAACATCCACGCCTTCGACGGGACCTACGGCGACTACCTGCTGGGCAAGGTCTCGAAGGTCTTCCCCGAGCTGCGCCGCGAAGTGCTCTAGGCCGAATCGGCAAACTCCGCCTAGCCATCCTCCCGCCGGCGCCGCGTCGACTTCGCCACGCGGATCACTTTCGGGCGGGGAGCGGCCGGCGGTGCGGCGTGCAGTAGCCGCGCCGCCTCGTCGCGCGCCGCAGTGAGCTCGGTCTTGAGGACGCGGTTCTCGGCCTCGAGGGCGGGAATGTCGCTGTCGAGGCGCGTGCGGAGCGCCTCGAGGTCGCTTCGCGCGGATTCGACCTCGCTTCGTGCCGCGTCGCGCTCCGCGCGGAGTGACGCCGCCTGGGCGCGCTCCGCCTCTGCATCCCCGCGTGAAGTCTCCGCCTCGGCCCGCGCCCGCGCTGCTTCCTCCAGGGATCGGGCCGCGCGACGCTCCGCCTCCTCGGCCGCCGTCCGCGCGCGGTCGCCGGTCCGGCGCGCCTCGTCGCGCTCGGCCGCCGTCTCGTCGAGGGCGGACTGCAGCTCCACCCGCCGCGCCTCGAGCAGGCGAGCCCGCCCCTCGCACTCCTCGAGCGACCAGCGGAGCGACTCGAGCTCGCGCTCGGCCGCGCGCAGCCGCTCCTGGGTGCCCGCGGTCTCGCCGCGCAGCGTATCCGCCTCGAGAGCGAGGGCGTGCCGCTCTCCTTCGGCCCGGCCGATCCTCTCGTCGGCCTGGGCCTGCCGCTGCTGCGCGTCCGCCTCCGCGGCCTCGCGCTTGCGCTCCTCCTCCTCCAGGCGTCGGGTGATGTCGGCCGCTCGCGCTTCCGCCCGCCCCTCGGCCTCTCGCGCCGCACGCGCCGCTTCCTCCGCGGCGGCGAGGATGCGCGCGGTCTCGCGCAGCTCGGCGCGCGTCGCTTCCCAGCCCGCGTTGGCGGCGGCCCGCTGCCCTTCCCGCTCGTGCGACTCCGCCTCGGTCCGGGCCAGCCGGGCCCGCAGCTCGTCCGGCCTCGCGTTCGCCCGCTCCAGCTCCGTCTGCTGCCTTTCGACCCTCTGGGCGAGCCCGGTGAGGAGCACCGCCTGGCGCAAGCCGATGCCGACCATGCCGCGGACCGGCCAAAGGCTGTGCATCGAAGATCCCACGAACGCCCAGCCGTAGCGACGCGCGACGCCGAGCGCGCCCCCGCCCTGGAAGGGCAGGACGAGCAGCGACCGCATGCCCAGCGTCTCGAGGGCGCGATGGGTGTCGGGAAAGGGCTTCGCGTCGTCGAGGTCGTCGAACCGCAGGGGGGCGTGGATGGTCGCGATGTGACGAACGACGTCCGTGCCCAGCAGCTCGCCGTCGCCTTCGTCGAGCCGCCACCGGAGCAAGTGGTCGCCGGAGGCGAGCACGGCTTCTCCCACGTCGAACGGCGCGAGCTCCGAGAGGATCGTCCGCAGCGCCCGGAAAAGCCCTTGCGCTCCGTCCCCCGCCGCGGCGTCGGCGAGGACCAGCAGCTTCTCCGCGAGGTCCATCGCCGTCGAATTGTACCGCGCTCGTCTCGCCGCGCGATCCGATCGATTTGACCGGCGTGCGCCGTGAACGCTAGGCTGCAGCGATGACTCGCACAGATCCATGAACATCCTGATCATCGGCGACGTGGTCGGGAATCCCGGCCGCACCATACTGAAGAGGGCGCTGCCCCTCGTCTTCCGCAAGTACGAGGTCGACTACTGCATCGCGAACGTCGAGAACGCCGCCGGCGGCTTCGGCGTGACGAAGGAGGTCTGCGACGAGTTCCTCGACGCGGGCGTCGACTGCCTGACCTCGGGCAACCACATCTGGGACAAGAAGGAGATCCTCGGCGTCGTGGACCTCATCCCCCAGCTCCTGCGCCCCCTCAACTACCCGGAAGACCAGCCGGGGCGCGGATCGCACGTCGGCAAGGGCAAGCGCTCCGGCGTGCCCGTGGCGACACTCAACCTGAGCGGCCGCGTCTTCATGCAGGGGGCGATGGACGACCCGTTCAAGCTCGGCCTCGCCGAGGTGGAGCGCCTGCGCAACGAGGCCAAGGTCATCATCGTGGACATGCACGGGGAGGCTACGTCCGAGAAGACCGCGATGGGTCACTGCCTGGACGGCAAGGTCTCGGCGGTGGTGGGCACCCACACGCACGTGCCCACCTGCGATCACCGCATCCTCCCGAAGGGGACCGCGTACTGCACCGATCTGGGCATGACGGGACCCTACGACTCCGTGATCGGCGTCGAGAAGGACGCGATCCTGCGACGCTTCCTGACCGGGATGCCCACCCGCTTCGAGACCGCCAAGGGCGACCCCCGCTTCGCGGCCGCGGTGGTGGACGTGGACCCCGAATCCGGCCGGGCGCGGGG
>JBKPBQ010000357.1:0-5400 GCA_046726955.1 Acidobacteriota bacterium | reverse complement strand
CTGCACCACCTTGGGCGGCGGGGGGCCCGCCGCGGCCGAGGCGGCAAATCCGAGAAGCAAGGTCCCTGCGAAGCCACGCACGGGCGCTCCTTTCGCGGTCGAGGCGCTCGCCGGCCGTTCGCCCCGGCGCTGCCGACCGGGCAATCATAGGCCCATGGTTCTCGGACCAGAAGGGTCGAGATGCTAACCACCTTTCGGCCCTCACTCATATGGCGTTCGAGGCGGAAGCTTTTCGACAGGACGTCCGCGGCGGAACTCGAACGTGGAGACGCTCGTATCCACGAGCGATGTTGGTGACGCCGATCGGGCGGCCGCCGAGAGTGTCCTGCATGGCCGAGCCCCGGAGATGACGCCGACCATCACCCTCCACCTTCCGGGGCCGCTGCGTTCCTTTTGCGACGGCGCCTCGCAGCTGCCGCTCGAGGCCGCCACCGTACGCGGTGTGCTCGAGCGTCTCGAGCGGGAGCGGCCGGCGCTCTACCGCAACATCTGCGACGAAACCGGCGTGGTGCGACGGCACCTGAACGTCTTCGTGAACTCCGACCACGTTCGGGACCTGGACGGTCTCGAGACGACCTTGAAGCCGGGGGACGTCGTCACGTTCCTCCCGGCGGTTTCGGGAGGTTGAACATGGCCGACCGGGTGATCTTGACCATCGGGACGAGGAAAGGCGTGTTCGTGGCCGAAGCGGGCAGGGCCCGGCGCAGCTTCAGCCTGCGCGGACCCTTCGGCTCCGGCGTCCCCGTCTACGCGACCCTCACCGACACGCGCGGCACGCCCACTGTCTATGCCGGCTCCTGCAATCCGTTCTTCGGCATGAAGGTCCTGCGCTCCAAGGACCTGGGCAAGTCCTTCGAGGAAACGAAGTCCGCTCCGGCCTTCCCGAAAGACGACGGCCGGGCGCTCGCCAACATCTGGTCCCTGGAGGTCGGCGACGGCAAGAAGGAGCTGTGGTGCGGGGTGGAGCCCGCGTCCCTCTTCCGGACCCGAGACGGAGGCGACTCCTGGGAGATGCTGCCCGGCATCAGCAATCACGAGCACGCGCGGAAGTGGGAGCCCGGAGCGGGCGGGCTGTGCCTGCACACGATCGTGCGCGACGGCCGACGCGTGCACCTCGGCATCTCGACGGGCGGCCACTACTTGAGTGAAGACGCCGGAGAGACGTTCCGCCCCTCCAATGACGGCGTGGGCGCGGGCTTCAATCCCGACCCGTATCCCGAGTTCGGCCAGTGCGTGCACAAGATCGCGCGGCACCCGAAAGCGCCGGGCCGCCTCTACATGCAGAACCACGGCGGCTGGGCGGATTGGACGGGGCCGGGAGGGCCGCGGCCCGACATCGGAGTGCTGCGCAGCGACGACTACGGCCGCACGTGGCGCTCCATCGCGAAGGGCCTGCCCTCGGACTTCGGCTTTCCCATCGTCCTCCACCCCCAGGACCCCGACACCGTGTACGTGCTGCCCCTGGAGCCGAGCACGCGCTCCTGCCCGGGCGCGGCGCCCGCGGTGTGGCGGAGCGAAAACGGCGGCGCCTCCTGGAGCAAGCTCGCGCGCGGCCTACCCAGGAAGCAGAGCTACTTCACCGTCCAGCGCGACGCCATGACCATCGACGAGCTCAGGACTCCCGCGCTCTACTTCGGCACCACCACGGGCCAGCCCTGGCTGGGTCGCGAGGGTGGCGAAGCCTTCGACTGCCTCTTCGACTCGCTCCCCCCCATCCACAACGTGAAGGTCGCAGTGGTGTAGAGGTCTCACCTCGACCGCGGCGCGACCGCCAGCCGGTCGTCGACGGGAATCACGACCACCGTGAACGGGGTCCCGGCATCGTCGGACACCTGGGGCAGCGGGCTGCCGAATTCGGCGCCGCCGACCATCGAGTTCTCGTAGTAGGGCGCGAAGACCATCATGTGCGGGTGCCAGGCTCCGATTCCCGGTGCCAGGTGCTGGTGCGCCGACCACATGTAGGCGAAGGTCACCGTGTCCCTCTTCGGGAGCTCGCCCTTGACGTACGCCGTCTCGAGGGCCTGGGCGATCTGTTCCGGAGACCGGCCCTCCATCCCGAGCCGCGTCCGCAGCTCGTAGTAGGGCATCGCAGTTCGGGCCGCCGGCGCGGTGAAGCAGATCGGCGCGCGGACCGAGGCGTCGTAGACGAGGTCGCGGAAAGCCGTCGGGGTATACGTCGGCGCCGCAAAGCCCCGCATGACCATGCAGACGACACCGTTGTCGCCTTCGTGCGCCACGACGTATCCGCTCCCGGTCAGCACCTTGATCGTGGCGCGATCCGAGATAGCCGGCGGGGCGGCGCTTCGGGCCAGCGCAATCTCCGCGTCGCGCGGCATCAGGTACTCGCTGATCGCCGGATACTTGGCGCCCTCGGCCCGGACCCTGGCCGCCGCGAGGGCTGCGGCGAGCAAGACCAGCGCGAGCGTCGACTTCCTCTTGTCCATTGCGTCCTCACTTCTCGACGAGTCCCCCAACCGGTACTACGGCTCCCGGGCGACAGGGGATACGCCCCCGGCGGGCGTTCAGGAGGAGGTGTCGACGACGACGGAGGAGGCCGCCTCGAGGATCCAGGGGCAGTGGCCGTAGTCCACGATGAGCTGGATGCCATCGTGCGCCAGCGCGAGTCGGACGACGGATCTCGGCGCCCACGTGTCGGCCGGCCGTCCCAGGACGATGGCCACCGGCTCGCCGTCCACCTCGCCGGCCGCCAATCGCCAGGGAACCGACTGGCGCTCGTAGTTGCCGAAGTAGGGCGATTCGTCGAGGCGCCCCAGGAAACGGTCCGCCACCTGCAGGCGAGCGTCGGCCGCGATGAGCTGCCTCAAGCCCTCCCAATCGCGCCGATTGAATCTCTCGACGTAGAGGTTCAGGACCCGCACGGCTTCCTCGCTCCGGAGCGGGTTCGGCCTCGATCGTTCGGGCGATTCCGCGAGCTTCGCCCGGCCGCGGTTGAGCGCGGCCTTGACGCCGCCCACCGTCGACCCGACGAGCTCCGCGATCTCCTCCAGAGAGTAGTCGAAGACGTCCTTCAGCAGCACGCACGCGCGCTCCTTGGGAGGCAGCCTCAGCACCAGGCGCTCCACCGCCCGGCTGAGCGCCGGTCCGGGCGGCTCGCGGGCGGGGATCGCATCGCTCGTCGCGGCTTGCGCTTCCGCATCAAGTCGAACCTTGCGACGCCGCAGGAAGTCGATGCACCGATTGTGGGCGATCTTGAACAACCACGGTCCCAGCGGACGGCTGTCGTCGAAGGTGTCCAGCCTTCGATAGGCCTGGAAGAGCGCGTCCTGGACGACGTCCTCTCCGTCCAGCACGGATCCGGTCATGCGCGAGCAGTACCGGTGAAGCCGCGGACGCAGGTTGGTCACCGTCTCCAGGAACGCCAGGTAACGGGCATCGAAGGATCCGGACGGGGCGTCGACGCGTGGAGTGTTCATACTGTCCATGCGGCCAACCGACCTCGGGATACGGGACCGTCGCTACTCCGAAGCGCGGCCGTGCCGTGCGTCCGGTGCCGGCCGCCTCGGCACGACGAGGTTGCCAACCGCGATCTGCACGGCCTCGGCATTCTGGTTCAGCGTGCTCGTGCGGAGCTTGACCACTCCCTGGTCGGGCCGTGATCTCGACGGCCGAACCTCCAGGATCTCGGCCTCGACGCGCAGCTCGTCCCCGGGCCTCACGGGCCGCGGCCAGCGAAACTCCTCGAACCCCGCGCCCACGATCCCGCCGGCCGGCTTCAGATCGCTCTCGACGAGTAGACGCATGGTCATGGCCGCGGTGTGCCACCCGCTCGCGGCCAACCCGCGGAAGATCGATCGGCCCGCCGCCTCCTCGTCGAGATGGAAGGGCTGCGGATCGAACTCGGCGGCGAAGGCCTTGATGCGGTCCCCGCTCACGCGGATTCGGGCGGCACCGCCGAACGTCTGGCCCGCGGCGTAGTCTTCCAGGAACCGTTCGCGCACGTTTCCTCCCAGGGCATGATGGAGAGTCTACGATCGTGGCCGCGGTATCGGTAATCCCCGAACCCAGGACGTTTCCATTGGACTCGACTCGAGAGATGATACGTATAATCTCTTGGAGCGGCCGTGAAGCGATTGTGGGTCCTGATGGCCGTCTGCTTCGTGGACATGCTGGGGCTGATGCTGGTGGCTCCGCTCATGCCCTTCTACGCCCTGCGCTTCCACGCCCCCGAGTGGATGGTGGGGCCGCTCATCGCTTCGTTCGCGGTGGCCCAGCTCGTCTCGTCCCCGATCTGGGGGAGGGTCTCCGACCGCCACGGGCGTCGGCCGGCGATCCTCGTCGGCCTCTGCGCCTCGGGGCTCGCCTACGCGATCTTCGGCTTTGCGAACGCGCTCTGGATGCTCTTCGCCTCCCGGATCGTCCAGGGGCTGGGCGGGGGCACGACCGGCGTGGCCCAGGCCTACGTCGCGGACACCATGGAAGAGGGCGAGCGGGCCAGGGCCCTGGGTTGGTTGTCGGCGGCGACGAGCGCGGGAGTCGTCATAGGGCCGGTCGTCGGGTCCGTGGCGCGGCGGTTCGGGCCCGAGATCCCCGGGCTGGTCGCCGCCGCCCTGGTCGTGGTGAGCGTGGCTTTCGCGTGGAAATGGCTGCCCGAGTCGCGGATCCTGCTGCCCGCGGATCGCCGGGAGGACAGGCGCGACGCGCCGGCGGGCCGGTCCGTCAAGCGCGCGTTGTGGGAGATCGTTCAGCACCCCACATGGCCGGCGCACCGCGTGATCTGGATCTACGTCGTGGGAATGCTGGCGCTGAACGTCGTCATCGGCGTGCTCGCGCTCTACCTCAAGGACAGTTACGGGGCGACCGAGCAGACGATCGGCTACTTCTTTCCGATCTTCGGTATCGTCGGGGTGCTGATGCGGGCATCCCTCGTGGGCTGGTTCAACCACCGATTCGGGGAGATCCGTACGATGCAGATCGGCACGATCTCGCTCCTCGTCGGCCTCGCGTTCATGCCGCTCCCGGTGCTGATCCTGCCCTCGCCGCCAGCCATGCTGCTGTTCATCGTCTTCCTCGCCCTCGTCCCCGTGGGAACCGCCCTGCTCTTCCCGGCGTCGACGGCGCTGGTGAGCCAGCGGACGAGCCGCCACGAGCTGGGGCTCACGATGGGCGCACAGCAGACGTTTCGCGGGATCGTGAGCATCGTGGGGCCGATCGGAGGCACCTTCCTCTTCGACAGGCTCGGCCACGGCGTACCCTTCCTCGCCGCCGCTGCGGTCGTCGGCGTGGCCGGCGTGCTGGCCTTCCGCGAGCGGGCGCCAGCCGCGTCTGGCGCCGTCGGCGTGACGCCGATCGTTCGTTCGGAGAGCGGATGAGTCCCGGGGAATAGCCTGGACGAAGGATGCGATACCCGCCGGGGCACAAGGAGCGAACTCGGGAGCGAAT
>JBKPBQ010000356.1:0-4717 GCA_046726955.1 Acidobacteriota bacterium | reverse complement strand
GGCCAGGAGCGTTGCCCCTTCCGCGGCGCGGCGGCGCGCCAGCTCCACGGCGCCGCCCGCCCAGAAGACGAGGCTCTTCAGACGACAGCCTCCGCGGCTTGCCGGACCGCGGCGGCGACCGCTCGCGCCTGGCCGTCCGTGAGCTCGGGATAGAGGGGCAGCGAGAACACCTCGTTCGCGGCCTGCTCCGCGACCGGCAGGTCTCCGGGTCGTCCCCCGAGGGGGGCCAGGGCGGGCTGGAGATGCAGGGGGATCGGGTAGTGGACGAGGGTGCCGATGCCCTGCTCCTTGAGCGCGGCCATGATCGCGTCCCGGCGCGGGTGGCGGACCACGAACAGATGATAGACGGAGCGCGCGTAGGGTTGCTCGCGCAGAAGGCGCAGGGGACTCCCCTGGAGCTCGCTCGTGTAGATCTGGCCGAGCGCGCGGCGCCTCTCCGTCCAGTCGTTGAGGTGCTTGAGCCCGACCCGTAGCACCGCCGCCTGCATCTCGTCGAGTCGGCTGTTGCGGCCCATGAGGACGTGGCGGTAGCGGTCGCTCTGGCCGCCGTTGCGCAGCTTGCGCAGGCGCTCCGCCCGCTCGCGGTCGCTCACGAGGACGGCTCCGCCGTCGCCGAGCGCGCCCAGGTTCTTCGTGGGGTAGAAGGAGAGCGCGCCCAGCCCGTCGAGCGTTCCCACCGCCCGCCCCTTGTAGAGCGCCCCCACCGCCTGGCAGGCGTCCTCGACGACGGGTATCCCGCGCTCGCGGCCGACGGCGAGGATGGGGTCGAGGTCGGCCGGGTGGCCGTAGAGGTGCACCGGCATGAGGGCCTTCGTGCGCGGCGTGATCGCGCGGGCCACGGCCTCCGGCGACACGTTGAGCGTCTCGGGATCGAGGTCGGCGAAGACGGGACGCGCCCCCACGGACAGCACCGCGAGAGCGGTGAAGGCGGCGGAGAGGGGCGAAGTCACGACCTCGTCGCCCGGTCCCACATCGAGCGCGGTGAGCGCAAGCTCGATCGCGTCCGTGCCGTTGCCCACCGCGATCGCCTGGGGCGCGCCCACGGCCGCCGCGAGCTCGCGCTCGAACGCCTCCACCTCCGGGCCGAGGATGAACCAGCCGGAGTCGAGGACGCGAGCGAGCGCCTCGTCCACCTCGGCGCGGATGGGCGCGAGGTGAGCCGCGAAGTCGACGAAGGGCGTCACCGGCCGGGCGGCCGTCGTCTTCACAGGTAGTGCTCGCGGTACCGGCGGTAGTACTCGACCGTCTCGGCGAGCCCGCGGGGAAGGGGAACCGTCGGCTCCCAGCCCAGCACGGCCCTCACCTTGTGGGTGTCCGCGTGGAAGTCGCCAATGTCGATGCGCTTGCGATCCTCGGGGAACGGGACGAGCCGGAAGGTGCCGCCTCCCGAGACCTCGACGAGGAGCTTCACGAGGGCGAGGAGCGAAAGGGGCTCCGTGCCTCCCAGGTTGAAGATCTGGCCGTCGGAAGCCGGCATCGCCCCCGCCCGGAGGAACGCGTCCACCACGTCGTCGACGTGGTTGAAGTCGCGCTTCTGCGCGCCGTCGCCGAAGATCTGGATCTCCTCGCCGAGCGCGGCCTTCCTGACGAACCAGCCGATGAATCCCTGGCGGTTGTGCCGGATGAGCTGCCGCGGCCCGTAGGTGTTCGTGAGGCGGAGGGAGGAGGCGCGGATCCCGTACACCGAGTGGTAGACGAGGTGGTACATCTCGCCCGAGATCTTGTTGATGCCGTTGACGTCGGTGGGGTTCAGGAGGTGGCTCTCGTCCACGGGGAGCCGCTGCGGCTTGCCGTACACCTGTCGGGTGCCCGCGTAGACGATCTTGAGATCGGGGTTTCCCTTGCGCACGGCCTCCAGGATCGAGAGCTGGCTGCGGCAGTTGATCTCGAGGTCCGTGAAGGGATCGGTCATGGAATCGATGTGGCTCACCTGGCCGGCGAGGTTGAAGAGGACCTCGTGGCCCTTGACCAGGTAGACCATCCCGTGGCCGCGCACGTCCGCGATGTTGATGCGGACCTTGTCCTCGTAGCCGGAGAGGTTGAAGATGTTGCCCCCGTAGTCGGGCAGCAGGCTGTCCACCGCCAGCACCTTCGCCCCGAGGTCGGCGAGGGTCCGGCAGAGGTTGCTGCCGATGAACCCGAGCCCGCCGGTGACGAGGACCTTTCGACCGCGGTAGAAGTCGCGGTGATCGGTCACGAACGGCTTTCGACCCGCGGCGTCTCCGCCGCCGCCGCCGGCTTCAGGTGCTCCCCGCGCACCACGAGCTCGACCCAGAGCCGGAAGAGGTCGACGAGCGTACGGCCCACCCGCGGGAAGTTGAAGAACTGGCTCTTCCCGTAGCTGCGGTGGTAGTGGTGCACGGCCACCTGGGCGATGCGGAAGCCGTGGTCCTGGACCTTCTTCATGAGCTCGACGCAGATGACGCCGGACGAGCGCGTCAGGACCACCTTGCGGAAGACGCTCCTCCGCATGAGGCGGAAGTCGCAGTCCACGTCGCGCAGGCGCAGGCCGAAGGCGAGCTTCACGAACCAGTGGTAGACCCGGCCGATCACGATCCGGTGCAGCGGGTCGTGCCGCGAGATCTTGTAGCCGTTGACGAAGTCGACCTCGGGTGTCATCACCGAGAAGAGCTGCTTCATCTCCCGCGGGTCGTACTGCGCGTCCCCGTCCGTGTAGAAGACGAGCTCCTTGGTGGCCGTCTCGAAGCCGGTGCGCAGCGCTCCCCCGTAGCCCCGGTTCTTCGCGTGGTGGACGACCTTCAGCCAGGGGAAGCTCTTGGCCATCTCGTCGAGGAGCTCGCCCGTGTGGTCGGGGCTGCCGTCGTCGACCACGATCACCTCGTAGTCGTCGGTCAGCTCGCGCGCGGTCATGTGCGCGACGAGGGCCAGGCTCGCGATGGTGCCCGCGTCGTTGTAGGCGGGAAAGAAGACGGAGAGGCCGGGACGGTTCATGGGGTGGCGTCGAGCGAAAAAAAGTAGCACGCACCCCGGAAAAGCGTCAAACGCGCCCACCGGCCAGGACGGCGGCGAGGGCGAGCGCGCCCAAAGCGCCGAGGACGAGGCCCGCGGTGAGGCCCCGCGGGTAGTGCGTGAGCTGCACGCGGTGGGTCCCCGGGCCGAGCACCAGACCCATGTGGACGGCGTTGGCGCGCACGAGCGGGACGGGGACCTCGTCCACACGGGCCTTCCACCCGAGATCCCAGCCTTCCGTCACCACCAGGAACCCCGGGCCCTCGGCGCGGAGGTCGATGTCGCCGGCGGTCTCGCGTGCCACCTCCGCCCGCGAGGAGCGGCTCCCCGGAGGAAGCTCGACTCCCTCGACGTCCGAGGCCAGCACGAGCGCCTCCCGGCGGGTGTCTACACCGCGGCGCGTGGGCTCGCGCAGGAACCGGAGGATCGTTGCCTCGTCGCCGAGCCGGCGCACCGAGTCCACGACCCAGGCCCGGCCCAGGCCGCGGTTGACGGCGAAGAGCCGCACGCGCGGCGTCGCCGCCTCCTCACGCAGGCGCACCGTGTCGCTCACGTACGCTGAGGGCAGGGCGAGGCCCGCCCCCCGACCCGTCGCGCCGTCCACGACTCCGAGGCCGAAGAGCGACAGGCGAAAGCGGCCGTCCACGGCCTCCAGGCGCAGGCCGTCGATCGTCCACCGGACGGGCAGCTTCAGCACGCCGAGGTAGCGGTGGGCGAGGAAGCCCTCCGCTTGTGTGCTCCGCGCCACCGTGGCCCGCTCGTGCCGGACGCGGCCCTTGACGTCGAGGCGGTCGTAGGCCCACTCCGCGGTGTCGATTCCCGCGCGCACGGGAAGCGCTATCTCGCGGCCCGACACGAGCCGCACCACGAGCCAGGCCACGGGCGTCCCCTGCTCGACCTCGACGGAATCGGAGAGCCTCGTGAGCAGCCGCACCTCGGTGGCGCGCATGATGGGCAGGGCGAAGAAGCGCGGCCGGACGGCCTCGAGCTCGAGGTCGAGCTCGTCCCCGAGCCCGAGCGAGTCGGGAGCGGTGAGGAGCGACGCTGTCGGCACCTGCACCCAGCGCACGCCCAGCAGCTCCAGGCGGCCGGGATCCGTGCGGAAGAACGCCGGGGGCAGCGTGCCGTCGGCGGCCATCCCGTCCCAGGCCGCGCGTCGCGCGCGCGAGACGAGCGGATCCACCCCGTCGGCGTCCTTCCGTTCCACATAGGCGCCGAGCCCGCCGTAGGCGAGGTCGAGCGCCGTGTCGCGCGATGGGAGCTCGGTCACGAGGCTGCGGACGCGCTCCTCCGGGCGCGGCTTCAAGACGCGGTCGAGAGCGCGGCGGGTGGGTGTGCCCCGCAGGAGCTCGTCCTCCGTGGGCGCTCCCCGCCACGCCTCGCGCGCGTAGGGCTGGAGGACGAACGAGGCGGCCAGGGGAAGGAGCCACGCGTGCGCGGCCACCGGGTTCGCGGATTCCGCGAGCGTGAAGTGCAGGACGAGGGCGACCGCGAGGAGCCCCACGGCGCCGGCGAGGAGCTGGGGCAGCGGGCCGAGCACCGTCGCGGCCCCGGCGAGGGCGGCGGCGGAGAAGAGCGATCCGGCGAGGAACCAGGCGCGCAGGCGTCGGCTGGCGCGCGAGTGCCGCTCGCGCCAGGCCGCGGACAGGCTGAGCCCGGCGAGGACGGCGAGCGCGAAATCGAGGGCGAGCGTGAACGGCCCGGCGGCGGCGAGCCGCCCGCGCGCGCCGAGGAGGAAGCTCAGCAG
>JBKPBQ010000355.1:0-17195 GCA_046726955.1 Acidobacteriota bacterium | reverse complement strand
GCCTCGACGAGCTCCGACAGCCGCGCGGAATCGAGATGCGGGCCTCCGCTGCGCATCCGCTCGGACGGAACGACGTCCTCCGGAGAGCTCTCGTCGCCCGCCGCGGGACCGTGCCACACGCTCCCCCCGTACGTGGTCACGTAGACCTTCGCGGGATCGCGGGGGTCGGGGATCACGCGGTGCCCCCACTTGAAGTTGAACCCGCGGATGCGCGGCCTGGTCTGGCCGCGGTCCACCGACCGCAGCGCCGACTGGTCGAAGCCCGACGCGTAGAGCTTCGAGGGATCGCGCGGATCGATCGTGACGTCGTAGACGTGCTGGTATTCCGTGAGCACCGGCTTCCAGCTCGCACCGCCATCCGTACTCGAGAAGATGCCGCCGCCGGTGTCGCCACCCGGCGTCGCGCGGCCCCACGCCGCGAGGTAGAGGCGCTTCGCGTCCTGCGGGTCCACGGCCAGGCCGTTGGGGCCGTTCGTTCCTTCCGGCAAGGTGAGCCGGGTCCAGTGCTTCGCCCCGTCCGTCGAGCGGTAGACGGCCCCGTCGCGGCCGTCGCCGATCTCGCCGTGCTCGCTGCGCCGCGCCACCACCACGTAGAGCGTGCCGTCGCCGGCGCGGACGATCCGCCAGGCGAACGGCTGCTTCTCGGCGATCCCCGCGTTCTCGAGCGCCCACGTCGCACCGTTGTCGGTGGACTTGAACACGCCGCGTCCGAAGCCCGCGGCGTAGATCGTGCGCCGGCCCTTCGGGCTCGACGGGTCCACGAGGACGTGCGTGATCGCCGATTCCGGCATCCGTGTCCAGGTCGGCTTCCACGTGCGGCCGCCGTCCGTGGAGACGCCGACGCCGCCCTCGAAGGTGTCGGGATCGCGGCGGCGCCACATCTTCGGGCGCGGCAGGTCGTGCGTGCCGGAGAAAGCGCCCCACATGAGGCCCGGCACCTCCGGATCGAAGTCCACCCAGTAGGTCGTGTTGCGCCAGCGGAGCGGCACCCCCACCGTCGAGCCCGTCCAGCTCGCGCCGGCGTCCTCACTCCGGAAGAGACCCATGTCCGTGTACGAGATGAAGACGCGCTTGGGGTCGAACGGATCCCAGTGGATGCCGTAGCTGTTCGTGACGTCGAGGCCGCGGCTCACCCACCCCTGGCCGCGGCGCGCCGAGTTCGCCTGCGCCCACGTCTTGCCGCCGTCCTCGGTGCGATACGTCCGGAAGAGGTCGGTGGCGAAGCACACGTCGGGATCGCCGGGGGCGACCGCGAGGTCGTAGGGCGCGTCGAACCAGACCGAGTGGCCGTCGGTGGCCGCGCGCTCCTCGATCCAGGACGCGTCGAGGTTCGCCGCCGCCTTGTCCGACTCCGCGAAGACCACGGTCCACTTCCGGCCGCCGTCGGTCGTCTTCGCGATGCCGTTGACCTTTGGACCGCCCGCCACGCGCTGGATGCCGCGGAGGCCGACGTAGGCGACGCTTCCTCGCCGCGACGCCGCCGCGACGGGCCCGAGCGCGGGCCGCGAGCCCGAAGCACCGCCCCACCCCTCGCCGCGGCCGAAGGAGCTCGTGGCGGCGAGGAGCGTGTCGTTCGCCGCCCGCCACGTCCGGCCGCCGTCCTCCGACACGGAGAGGCCGCCTCGCGGTCCCGGCTCGATTGCCGTGGTCGCGTACACGAGACGCGTCGCGCCGTCGCGGCCGAAGCTCGCCGACGTGAGCTTTCCGGCGGGCGGCCCGTCGAGCCGCTTCCAGGCTCCGCCGGCGCTCTCGTAGACGCCGCTCTCGGCGGCGACGCGGACGGTGCGCGAGGTGCCCGCGCCGTCGATGTCGACGGCGAAGGCCCGCTCCGTCGCAAGCGGCCCCACGCGCGTCCAGGTCCGGCCGCGGTCGTCGGAGGCGAGGAGCCACGTGGGCGACTGCGGCGAGCCCGGCCGCGGCGACTCCGCGCTGCTCACGGCCATGGCGAGGCGCCGCGAGTCCTCGGGATCGACGGCCACCGCGTGGATGTCCACGTCGGCGCCGCTCGCGAGGTACGCGGGGTCGTCGGTCGTGATGACGTAGTCGCCGTGGTCGGTCCGCGCGTGCACCTGCGTGTTCCGGGCAGGATCGGGGTAGACCATGGTCCACGTGTGCCCGCCGTCTTCCGTCCGGAAGAGCGCGGCCGTCGCGGCGTAGATGACCTTCGGGTCCCCGGGGTCGAAGGCAAACGCGGAGGGCGGCGCGCCGAGGTTGAACATCCGCCAGCTCTCGCCGCCGTCTCGCGTGATGTAGGCGCCCGTCATGTCGCAGCCCTCGACCACGACGCGTGAATCGTGGGGGCTGACGGCGGGCCGCCGCATCGTTCCGCCCGCGCCGGGGCCGATCACGCGCCAGGCGTCGAGGCGGAGAGCGGGGCCACCCTCGTCCGCGAAGGACGCGACGGCGAGAGCGATGGAGAGAACTGGCAGCAGGCCCTTTTTCATGGCGCGTACTCGGAAGACCTCAGGCGGATGTGCTCGGCCACGGCCACGGATTGGCGGGCCTCGCGGAGGCTGGGAGAGGGCGCCTCGCGGCGGGCGAGGGCGCCGAGGAATGCCGCGAGCTCGGCCAGGAAGCCGCCGAGCTCGAAGGGCTTCGCGTCCGGGGTGAGCTCGTCGCCCGTAAGGCGGGACGCGACCCGGCCGTCCCGGAGGTGGAGCAGGAGACCCGGCGAGTCGAAGGCCCCCCACATCGGCACGTGCAGGAAGAAGGTCTCGCCGTGGGCGTGCACGGCCGCGCGCTCGACGCTCACGCCGGCCACCGGACAGAAGGCGAGGTGGGCCGTGGCGCCGGAGTTCATGACCGCGTCCATGAAGACGTTGGCGACGCCTTCGCCCAGCTCGGGCAGCTCGCGGTAGCGGAAGCGGACGTGCGCGTAGTCGCTCCCCGCGAGGTAGCGGACGGCGTCGATGCCGTGGATCGCAGTTATCGAGAAGTCGCGATCGCGGCGGTCGACGCGCGTCATCTCGTAGTGGACGTGCTGGATCGGCGCCGCCGACGATCCGCGCGCGTCGAGCCGCCGGCGGAGCTCCGCGACGAGCGGGACGTACCGGCGGTTGAGCGCCACCTGGTGCGGGACGGGCCGGCCGTCGCGGCCGCGGTCGGCGGCGGCGATGAGCCGGTCCACCTCGGCCGCCGTGCGTCCAGGTGGCTTTTCCACGAGAAGCGGCAGGCCGCGCCGCAACACTGCTTCGGCCACCGCGACGGTCGCCGTCTCCGGCACGACCACCACCACCGCGTCGGGCTGCTCCTCGTCGAGCATCTCGTCCATGTCGAACCAGGCGCGCGCGAAGCCGAAGCGCGCGCGGTGCGCCTCGGCGCGCGCCTCCACCGTGTCGCAGCACCCGACGAGGACGAGCTCCGGGTGCGCGGCGGCGTACTTCGCCTGCGCCGGGCCGTGCGAGCTCCACGCGTGGTCGCCGCAGCCGACGAGGCACAGCTTCATGGCTCGCTAGTCGCCCGACACCGACCGCGCGCCGGTCTCCACGACCTCGAAGTCGGCGCCCTTCACGCGGTGGAGCGATTCCAGGCCTTCCAGCCGGCGGTCGGGCGCGATCGAGAGCCGCCAGTCGCTTCCGTTGTCGGCCACGAACATCCCGTACTTCTGCAGGCCGAGGAGGATCGCCTTCGCGTGCGGCGGGAAACCGGAGACGTCGAAGTCCTTCCGGAGCCGCAGCCGCTCCCCCATTCTCGGCAGGTTCTTCTCGCGGTGCGGGCTCGCCCAGTGCGTGGCGGGCAGGACGTAGGCCCGGCGCGTGCGCTGGACGGTCACGCGCATGGCGTGAGCGACGAGGCCGCGCGCGCACTCGTCGTAGCGGGCGACGGCGGGAAAGATGGGAAGACCGGCGGCGTCGCCGGAGGTCCAGCGCTCGGGCCGGAGCGCCCCCGTCCGCAGATCGAACGTGGCCGCGTTCGAAGCTTGCCAGCCCGCGTCCGTGCGCTTCGCCTGCCAGAATTCGTGGATCTTGCCGTTCCCGGGATCGACCAGGATGATGTGGCGGTCGCCCTCGGCCTCGCGCTGGAACTGCTCGAGCGTCTGGCCGGGCTTGGGAAGAGCCCGGCTGTTCTCGTTGCGGGCGAGCGGCCAGTTCTCGATGGGCGCGTTATCGGGCACCGGGTACGGGCCGGGATCGGACTCGTCCGGGTAGTCGAGGAGCTTCACCTCCACGCGCTTCTGGTCCGCGGGCACGATGATGAAGCCCATGTCGAGGTTGTACTCGAGCGACTCGTCCGAGCCGACGGCGGCGATGATCGCGGCCGAGTCGGCGTGCACGGGGAGCGACGAGATGTCCTGGTTCCACGGGTTGTCGGGGGGAAAGACCTGGAGCGCGGCCAGGATCGCGTCGGCCTCCGGCGTGTCGAACATCACGGGCTTCGTGATCTTCGGCATCGGCGGCCGCGCCGCCGCCAGCGAGAGAAGCGCCCACGCGACGAGGATCGCGGTCCGTCTCTTCCCGGTCATGGCCTTTCCTTTCGCTGTCGGACGACGCGCACGCGGCCCGCCTTCTGCGACCACGGCACGTAGACGAGCCCGACGTCGTTCGCGGACTCCACCTGCCGCCAGACCGGCGCGCCCGGGGCGAAGCTGGACGTGAGCTGGAGCGAGTAGGCGGCGTTCGGCTCGAGGCCGGCGATGAGCAGGAAGCGGCTCGCCACGTCCGGTATCGTGGCCTCGGCCTCGCCTTCCGCCCGCCCGGTCGCGAAGAGGATCGCTCCGTCCCCGTCGACCACGGCTCCCGCGAGACCGTACCCTTCGACCGTCTCGACGCGTTTCACCGGCGCCGCCCGGTCGCCGATCACGAGCGCGTGCAGGAACAGGTCCTCGCGCGCCGCCGCCTGCGGCGAGACCTCGACGCGCCAGCTTCCCGGCACCACGGCCTTGCGATTGGACGGGGAGAGCCGCTTCAGGTCCTCGCCCCAGAAGGTCAGCCACATCTTCTTTAGATAAGGATCGGCGGGCAGGGGGCCGCCTTCGGGAGGGTCGAGGGGCCAGTTCTGGCCGGATCCCCAGGCCCCGCCCTTCTCGTCTCCCGGCGTCCAGAACTCGAACCCGGGCCCGCCCCGCACCACGACGTCGCGCTCCTTGGGCAGGAGGGCCAGGACCCGCAGCCGCCCTCCGCCGTCCTCCAGGGTGAAGGCGGTCGCGTCGCGATGGCTCGTCCCGCCCTGCCCGATCGAGCGGCCCGCGCTTCCGCCCTCGACCTTGGGCTCGCCCACCGCGTGAAGCAGCCAGACCTTCTTGAACGCGGGATCGCGGCTCACCACGCGGTCGAAGACGAACAGCACGTCGCCCTCGGGCAGGTAGAGAAGCGACCGCACGAACGTCTCGACCTTGTCCGGGTGATAGGCGCGCGTGCCGTCGCCGCGAGCGTAGACGTACGTCCCGGGGAGCGTCTCGTAGGCCTCGATCCGTCCCCGGTCCCAGAGGTCGCGCGTCCGGCGGAAGTCCTCGAGGCTGCGCACGGAGTTCCAGAAGCGCGACGAGTCCATGCGCTGGCCGCCGTCGTTCGCCGCGGGCCAGAGGTTCTCGCCCCAGAAAAATCGCTCTCCGGGCCGGTACACGAGCATCGTGTTGTGGGCGACGGTGCGGCGGTAGTGGTTCAGGTAGTGCGGGCTCTCGGTGTCCGTGTAGTCGGCCCCCGCCTCGATCGCGAGGTAGCCCTTCCGGTAGACGACGAAGTGGTTCGTGTCGAGGTGGTCGTGCTTCGCGAAGTACGGCCCGCACGCGAACTCGATCCAGGTCGCGTCCGGCCCGAAGCCGTTGCGCATCACGAGGTGGCCGACGCCGGGGAAGAGCCGGCTTCGCGGCAGCTCGGCCTCGGTCGTGCTCGACGGGTCGCGGGGAGCAACCGTCGGGTCGCTCCAGAGGAACTCGAGGACGGGAATCCCCCACTCCTTCGGCAGCCAGGCGCGCTGCTGCAGCACCCAGGCCGCGAAGGGGTCCTTGAAGCGGTGGACCGCGTAGCCGAGGACGACGTTGTCGAGGGCGTCGAGGTGCGGGTACTCGTTGTCGTCGTCGCGGGCGGTCGAGCCGTCGGGCAGGACCTTGTAGAGGTAGGTCGGGCCCATGTTGCGGAAGACGCCGTAGCGGCGCGCCGGGTCCTCTCCCGTCGTGGTGCGCCGGAGCTCAGCGAGGAGCGCGAGCGGGGCCCAGGTGATCCGCATGTAGTCCATCGACTCGTGGTACGAGCCTTCGGGATCCACGAGCTCAGTCGTCTCCAGGATGTTGTCGAGAGCGGCTCTTGCCTGGACGCGAAGCGGCGCCGCTTGCGCCTCCACCGAGGGCTCGCCTTCCACCGCGGTGAGCGCGAAGGTGGCGAGCGCGAGCTCGCGGACCGTGTGGTTGTGGTACGAGGCCTGGCGCGGATCGTCGAGAGACGGACGGGCGAGCATCTTCGCGGCGCCGTCCACCAGCTCGCGGGCTACCTTCTCCTTCAGCGCCGCGTCGAACCCGGGATAGCCGTAGAGCCAGTCGAAGGCGAGAGCGCGCGCGAGGACGAGCATGTAGAGGTTCGAGCCCTTGAGCCGGCGCGCGTCCGTGCTCGGAAGCTCGGCGAGCGCCTTGCGCGCGAAGGACTCGTCGCCGGTGAGCAGGTAGGAGAGCGCCCAGCCCGGAAGATCGTCCGAGGGCCTGGCGCCCGCCGCGTACCTCGCCTTGAGCGCGGCGAGGCTGCTCCACGAATCGCCTTCGGCGACGAGCATCCGCGGCCGGGACGGAGCAGCGGCGGACGCGGGAGTCGCGCCGTGGAAAATCGTGAGCGAAAGCGCAGCGACGGCGACGGAAAGAAACGCTCGCCGCGACCGGCTCACCGGCCTGCCTGGGCGGCGAGCGCCCGTCCCAGCTTGCGCCGCGCGGCCTCGAACGGCTCGGCCGTCTCCGCGAACCCCACTGTCTCCCCCGCGTCGGAGAAGACGCGCGGCACGACCGTCGAGAGCGCCTCGTTCACGAGCGCGTCCAGGCCGGCGCGGCGGGCCAGCGTCAGGTACAAGTGGTCCTGCAGCCCCCGCCGCAGGTTGGCGAGCTGGACGGACGCGCAGGGACCGGCGATGCCGCGGTCCTCCTCCGGGTGGATCTTCTCCTGGCCGGGATAGAGGAGGACGCCGTCGCCGTTCAGGTACCCCTGGTCCTCCACGGGCTTTCCGGGCTGGCCGCGGTTGTCGAACGTGATGGGGTCCTTCCAGACGTTCTGCCGCCTCTCGCCCTGCTTCTGCGCGTTGTGCAGCCAGTGGACACCGTGCCAGTAGAAGTAGAGATCGGCGTCGTGCTTGAACGCGGCCCACGCCACGACGCGCGCCTCGGTGGCGGGACCGTCGATCACGAGCGTCGGGCCCTGGGGCCGCCCGCCGTTGTAGAACCAGACCCGGCGGCCCGCGTTGCGCTCGGCCGCCGCCTTACCGATGTCGTAGGCCTGCGGGGGAACGCACCAGATGTCGATCGATCCCTCCAGCTCGGGGACGATCGCCTTGGTCACGAAGACGGGCAGCGCTCCGCCCGGCCCCGGGTTCGAGTGGACGTTCTCCGCCAGCGCGCGGACGTGAGGGTACTCGGCCGGGTACGGCTCGTCGGGGAGGTACAGGAAGGTGAGGGCGCGCGGAAGCGCGCGGTTGAGGAAGCTCATCCAGGCGTCGGACGCCTTCCAGGCACTCGCCCGGTCTTCGTAGTCGGGCGGCGGGCCGTAGAACGACGCGGGCACGATGGTGTTGCCGATGCCCTCGCCGGGCCCCTCGTAGCCGCTCGCCGCCGTGAAGTCGCGGCCGTCGAAGCGGCCCGCGCTCGCCGTCACGCGGGCCTCGTCGTAGCGGTGGACGAGCTCGATGCGCTGGCGGTGAGCGAAGCGGTGGTAGACGGCGTCGAGGTTCTGGCCCTGGTAGAGCTCGGGCTGGCTCGGCTCGTAGTAGACCATCGCCCGCAGGCTGTTCTCGTCGGGAAGCGTGAAGCCGAGCACCTCGAGGGAGACGCCGACCCCCGTCGTCCGGCCGTCGGCCGTGATCGCGATCTCCCCGCGGTAAGTCCCCGGCGGCAGGTCGCGCCGGACGTAGATCTCGACCCAGATCGACTGGTTCCGTCCCGCGGCGACCTTAACGGGGAATCCTCCCTTGCCGGCGCGCGCGTTCTCGGGCACGAGCACGACGGGCTTCCACCCGAGGGGATCGTGCGGCGCCGCCCGGCTTCCCGGCCTCCAGGCCCAGTCCGCCTTCGTCTCCTGCGTCACCTCGAGGTAGTGGACGGAGAAGAGCTGGATGGGGCGGCCCACGAAGCTCGACGGGTCGGCGCCGGGAGGGGCGTAAGTGATCCGATGTCCCTCGGTGGACAGAAGCTCCGGCAGCGCCGCGGAGAGCGACGTGATACCCGCTGCGTCGGCCTCGACGATCACCTGGAAGGCGACGATCTCGTTGCGGGCGGCGAAGAGCGAAACCGTCCGGCCGTTCCAGACGTCGTTGCGCGCGCGCGAGGGACTCTTGCGATCATCGCGCTCGACCTTCTCGCCGTCGCCCACCGCCCAGACGCCGACCACTCTCGCCTCGGCGGAGAGCGCGGGCAGGAAGGCAGCGAGCGCGAGCGCGCGCAGCCTCACGCGGGCTCCGGAAGAGTGGCGGCCCGGCGGCGCGACCCGCGGATGAGCGCGAGGCCGGCGGCGAGGAGGAGCGTCACGCCGGAGTAGGCGACGACGATTCCCCGCTCGTCGGCGGGGGCAACCAGCAGGAAGACGAGGCTCGCGAGGCCCACCGCGGCCGTGCAGCGGCTCAGGAAGCGGAAGACCTCGGCCGTAGGGTCGGGCGTCGCCCCGAGCTCACGCGCCACGTCTATGGGCGTGTCGAGCCTTCGGAAGAGGCCCTCCCGCCGCGCCGCGTGCGCCGGATCGTCGCCGCCGAGCCACGCCGACGCGAGGAACACGATCGTGGCCGCGGGGATGACGGTGAGGACGCTGGCGATGAGCTTGCCTTCCCCGTTCAGGCTCGTGAAGTAGTTCACCCAGGTCCCGAGCACGAGGCCGACCGCGAACGTCGCGAGCCCGGACCAGCGCGGCGTCCGGCGCACGACGAGGCCGAGGAGCGCGGGCGGCCCGTAGGCCAGCGACATGACGGTGTTGAACTCCACGAGCACGCTGAAGACAGACCGGCCGCTCTTCGCCATCACGAGGGCGACGAGCGTGATGACCGTGCCCACGCCCAGGGTGGCCGCCCACCCCACGCCCAGGCTGTCTGACTTGCTCGCCCACCGCGGCGAGAGAGCGGGGAGGATGTCCCTCGCGATGATGCTCGCGTGCAGGTTGAGCAGGCCCGAGATGCTCGACATCGTGGAGCTGAACATCGCGGCGAGCATGATGCCCACGAGCCCGGGGGGCAGGAGGGTGAGCGCGGCCAGCGCGTACGACGACTCGTGGGGGTTGGAGAGGCCGGGCCAGACGCCCCGGAGGTCCGGGTGGAGGGCGCGCATCGCGAGCGGGGGCAGGAACCAGATGGAGGCGCCGAGGACGAACAGCCCGCAGCAGAGAGCGGCCACCTTCTTCGCCGAGCGCTCGTCGTCCACGCTGAAGTAGCGCTGGGCCATGGCCGAGGTGTTGTAGCCGAAGCTCACCATCACGGTCCAGCACATCACGTACGTCCAGCCGAAGCCGGCCTCGAGCTTCCAGGACGTGAGTTCCGGAGGGAGCGTGGCGACGAGGCCGGAGAGCCCCCCCACGCGGACGAGGGCGGCCCCGGCCATGATCAGCGTGAAGGGCAGCAGGATCGCCGCCTGCAGGAAGTCCGTGATCACGACCGCCCAGAGGCCGCCGATCACGCAGTAGGCGAGGATGACGGCTCCCGAGCCCACGATCGTCCAGGACAGCGGCCACCCGCAGGCGGGGGCCACGAAGAGCGCGAGGCCGTAGAGCGTGCTGCCGCCCGTGAAGAAGTGGAAGAAAGTCGTGCTCCACGAGAAGGTCTGGCGCGTGCGCTCGTCGAAGCGGTCCACGAGGTACTCCATGACCGTGGAGATGCGCGCGCGCCGCCAGCGGACGGCGAACACCCAGTAGCCGAGGAGGAACGTCAGCGCGTTGCCGAAGTAGAGGAGGATCGTGACGAGCCCGTTCTTGTAGGCGAGGCCGGCCGCGCCCGTGAACGTCCAGGCCGAGAAGCCGCTCATGAAGGAAGACAGGCCGGCGGCCAGCCAGTGGATCCGATTGCCCCCGCGGAAGTAGTCGGACGCACCGCGATTGAACCGCATGGCGTAGAAGCCGATGCCGAGCATCAGCAGCATGTAGACGGCGATGACGGCGTAGTCGACGGAAGCGACCGTCTTGAGGTCACCGGACAATGAGGTCTCCTGTCCCGCGGAGCGGGTTTCGGGGTCTGGATCGGAACGATATGGGCGACCGCAGGTAAAAGCAAGGAAAAAATAGCAAACGAAAGTCCGTCGGTGATATGCTCGGGCCGTCCATGATGTTGCGGCTCCTCGGTCCCGTCGTCCTGCTGGCGCTCGCCGCCGCTTCCGGCGAGAAGCTCGACAAGGATTCCCAGCGCTGGCTGGAGCGCCTGCGGCTGTTCTTCCTCCCCGGCGAGGAGGAGGAGTTCCGCCGCCTGCGCGACGCTGGCGAGCGCAAGGAGTTCGAGCGGCTCTTCTGGGCCCGGCGCGATCCCACGCCCGCGACGCCCGAGAACGAGCTGCAGGACGCGGTCGCCCGTGCCTGGAAGGCCGCGGACGATCGCTACTCTTCCGCCGGGTCCGCGGGATCCCAGACCGGCTGCGGTCAGGTGCTGGCCCTGCTCGGCGAGCCGACCGAAGTGGAGAGGCGCGAGCTGAGCGCGCGCTTCGACAACACCGAGGCGATGCGCGAAGGATCGCGCCCGCCCGAGACGTGGGTCTACAAGAGCCGCCCCGGCGATCCGCTTCCCTTCACGGGCGGTGAGCTCCGCGTCGGTTTCGACGAGTGGTGCCGCTTCACGGAGGGCGGCCGCACGCTCGACGAGCTGCGGCGGGTTGCCGCCGCCCGCGTGACGCGCCCGGCGATCGACTACCGCCGCGGCTCCGACGGGCGGCTCGTACGCCTCGAGGACCAGCTCCGTCAGAGCGGGGCGGGAGGATCGCTCCTCGCGTCGGAGAAGTCCGAGTTCCCGCTGTCCGTCGAGCCCAAGATGATGGTGCGCGCGGCGGCGGGAAAGACGTACGTGGCCGGGCTCGTGCGCATCGGCCCGGAGGGCGCCGTCGACGAGAAGGCGAAGATTCGCGTCGCCGCGCAGACCGCCGACACCGGCCAGCCGCCGGGTCCTACGCAAGAGAAGACGATGCGTCCTTTGGCCCAGGAGGGTGGCGGCCAGCTCGTCTCCTTCGGCTTGCCGGTCGAGCCGGGCACTCACACCGTGCGGCTGGCGGTTGCTTTGCCCGACGGCCGCACTTCCGTGACGACGCTGCCCGTCGAGGCGCCCGACTTCGACGCGGCCGGGCTCGGCATCGGTCCGCTCCTTCTCTACCCCGAAGTCGAGGGCGCCTCGCCGCCCGCCGCCGACGGGGCCTATGCCGCGTTTGCCGTGGGCACGCTGCGCGTGGAGCCGCGCTTCGGCAATGTCTTCAAGGCGAAGGAAGCCCTGCAGGTGGTGGGAGTCGTGCACGGGGCGTCGCTCGATCCCGCGACCGGCAAGGCGTCGGTCCGCGCCACGTTCACCATCCTCAAGGAGGCCAGGACGGTGGCGAGGGGCGCCGAGGAGTCGTACGACACGGCGTCCGCGGTCGCGTCTGTCGGTCCCATTCCCCTGTCGACGTACGGCGCAGGCCGGTACCTCGTGCGTCTGACCGCGACCGACGCGCGCGCGCAGAAGACGGAGACGCGGGAGACGGCGTTCGAGGTGCGGGAGTAGCCGCGTTGCCCGCCGGGGCCCTGGCCCTCGTCTGCGTCCTCGCCGCGTCGCCGGCCGGCGGCGCGCTTCCCCATCCGATCTGGCCGGTCCCCCAGGAAGCCCGTTACTCGGAAGAGCGCCTGCTGCTCGGCGACGCTGTGATCGTCGTGCCGGAGGGAGATCGGCGCGCCCAGCTTCCCGGACGCCTGCTCGCGGAGCAGATCGCCGATCACTTCGGTGTGGCGATCCCGGTCGTCGTCGGCACGGCTGCGGAGGGACGCGTCGCTCTCGTCGTGGGCGATGTTGCGAGTCCCCTCGTGGGCGCGGCGGTCGCGAAGTCCGGAGCGACGGTGCCGCCGGCCGCGGAGGGCTACCTGTTGTACGTCGGCGACACGGGAGCCGTGCTCGCGGGGCGGGACTATCGCGGGACTTTGTATGCAGCGCAGTCGTTTCTCCAGCTCGTCCATCCGTGGGGCCACCGCAGCCTCGCCGTCCGGCGCTCGACGGTGCGCGACTGGCCGGCGTCGTCGCTGCGCTGGGTCCACGTCTATCTTCCCGGACGCGACCAGCTCGGCTTCGCCCGCCGCTACTTGCGGGACTTCCTGCTCCGCTACAAGTTCAACGGCCTGGTGCTGGAAGTCGGCGGAGGGATGCGGCTCGACTCCCACCCCGAGATCAGCGTCGGCTGGCGGCGCACGGTCTCCGAGTGGTACGCGCACGGCGAGACGATGGACAAGCTCGGCGAGGGAATTCCGCTCGGCACCGCGCACCGGTTCGCGGCCTCGCTGCACGTGGGCGTGGGAGGCGGCGCGTACATCGAGAAGGATGACGTGCGCCGGCTCGCGGGGTGGGCCGACGACTACGGCCTCGAGATCGTCCCGGAGATCCAGTCGCTCACGCATACCTACTACATCGCGTCCGTCCACCGCGAGGTCGCGGAGGACCCGGACATGACGTGGCCGGATTCGTACTGCCCGTCCAACCCGCTCTCGTACCAGATCCTCTTCGACGTGATGGATGAGTACCTCGAGCTGCTGAAGCCGCGGCGCGTCCACATCGGCCACGACGAGTGGCGGGCCGGGGCCTTCTGCCCGCGGTGCCGCGGGAAGGACACGGGGGAGCTCTACGCGGAGGACGTGCTCAAGATCTCGCGCCACCTCGCCGAGAAGGGCGTCGAGACGTGGATGTGGGGCGATCACTTCGTGGACAGCCACAATCGCTTCGCCAAGCGCTGGAACGAGGGCGGCGTCGTCCAGTACGAGCGGCCCGACACACGCTCGGCCCGGGATCGGCTGGTGGCTGCCGGCGCGGGCCTGCACGTGTTGAACTGGTCGGGCGAGGCGGGCGACGCCACGTTCCAGAAGCTGGGCTGGCCGTTCCTCGTGGGGAACTTCACGGGAACCGAGATCACGGACTGGCCAGCGCGCGCCAAGCGTTACGGCGCGCTCGGGGGCGAGGTGTCGTCCTGGGGGGCGTTCGAGGAGTTCCTGCTCGGCAAGCTGCAGGTGCCGGAGGCCGTCTACAGCATCAACATGCTCTGGTCGTCGGGGGCGCTTCCGGCTGCGGAGGGGATGCGGCAGGCCGCCGGGCTGATGCCGGAGGTGCGGCGCGTGCTGGCTTCCCGGCCGGTTCCGTCGGCGACGGCGGATCCCATGCGCTTCGAGGTGCTCGACATCTCGCCGTCGTTCAATGCTGCGCCGCGCGGGGAGGGCTGGGACCTCTCGGGGCTCGCGCCCGGGCGGGGGTATGCGTTGGGCTTGCCCTACGCTCTCGGCGATCCGTCGCGCGGGCCGTCGGCGGTGGTGGTTGCGCGACGGTCCGGAGACAAGCCCACTCGTGTTGTTTTGTCGGTTGCGGGCCGGTGGGCGTCCCTGGTCTTTCTTCATACGTCGACCGGGGAGGGCCGGCCCTCCATCCACGCCGGCGACCAGACGCACTTTCCGCACGAGTCCTCGGAGCTGCTGGGCTACTACGAGGTCCGATACGCGGACGAGCTGGTGTCCGTCCACGAGATCCGGTACGACGAGAACGTCGGCCGGTGGGACGTGGGCTGGTCGCGCGCGTATTACCTGGGGCGTCCGGTCGTCTCGGGCAAGCTGCCTTCCGGCGGGGACGCCGTCCTCTGGGCCAGCGAGTGGGTGAACCCGCGGCCCGACGTCCCCATCGTGTCCGTCACCCTCGTGGGGTCGCCGGGGCCTTCGGTCGCCTTGCCCGTCCTCTTCGGAGTGACCGGAGTCGAGAAACCGCGGGTCGAGGATTATCGATAGCTATCTCGACGCCTAACGAATCCTTGTCGCGCGGGACCTGGCCTGTCCAGTCCTCGGCTCAGCATTGCTTATATGGAGAACAAGCGCCCGCTGCGATCGGTCCCCGACGACGAGCTTCTCCGACGGCTCAGGGACCTGGCGCGGCAATCCCGCTTGGTCGAGCACGATCTCCTCGCACACATCGCCGAGGTGGACGCACGGAAACTCTACGCGCGCGAGGCCTGCTCGTCGATGTTCGCGTACTGCGCCCGCGTCCTCGGCCTAACGGGGGCCGAGGCCTACATGCGCATCACCGCGGCTCGGGCGTCTCGGAGGCACCCCGTCCTTCTGACGATGCTCGAGGACGGCCGCCTGAGCTTGACCGCCGCCAGCCTCCTAGCCCCGCACCTGACATTGGAGAACCGCGACGGCCTTCTCGCCCGAGCCGCCCACCGGTCGAAGCGGCAGGTCCTCGAGCTGATCGCCGAGATCGCGCCGCGCCCGGACGCGCCTTCGCGGATACGGAAGTTACCGGAGAGGAGACCGGTAACCACGACGGTCTGTCCGGGTTCGGTTGCAGCACGACCTGCCGCACCGGAGTTCCCACTGCCCCAGATGCTTCCCGGAGCGACGCCTCCAACGTCGGTGCACGCGGTCGAACTCTGTCCGGACAGAGTTTCGCTGACGCCGACCGTCACGGATGCCGTCGAAGCGATGGCGTCGGTGCCGGCCCCTACACTTCATCCGGATGTCGTCAAGCGTCCGGCCATCGTGCTTCCGCTCTCCCCCGGTCGCTACAGAGTCCAGTTCACCGCTAGCGCCGAACTCCGCGACAAGCTGCAGCGCCTGCAGGACCTGATGCGCTCGACCATCCCCGACTGCGACCTGGCCGCGCTCATCGAGATCGCGGTCACGGAGAAGATCGATCGGCTCGAAGCAAAACGGTTCGGACGGACGAAAACCCCGAGGAAGACGCTGGCGACGACCGACCTTACGAGTCAGTCGCGCTACATTCCGGTCGCCGTCAAGCGCATGGTGAGCGAACGAGATGGCTACCAGTGCCGCTTCACGGATCGGCTGGGCAGGCGGTGTCCCGAGCGCGCCCGTATCGATCGCGGTAGGGACGCCGGTTTCCCGGCGCCCCCCGCACAGATCCGAGCGTGCGCAGCTAGCGCACTCGGCTCTTGCCTCAGGTAGTGAGACCGAAGCGCACACCGGGGTGGGGGTGCGTGATGCGGGCAGGCGGTAGATAGGCCGCGACAAGATGGCGCATGCGCCCCCACGTCACCCGAGTCTTGTGGCTGCGTCTCCTAAGAGTGCGCCACCAGAGCCAAGCGACGTGAAAGCGGAAGATGGAGAGAGCCGAGTAGTTGTTGGGCACTCCGTAGTAGTTGAAGTGTCCGCGCACCACGGCTCCCAGCCACTTGCCTACCGCCGGGACGGGGACGTGCATACGGCGCTTCAGTTCGATCTTGATCTCCCCGAGCTTCCGTCGCACTCGCTTTCGAGACGTCCGCCGCAGCACCTGGAACTTTCCATTCCGCGTCTTCCCGCAGACGTGCGTGAAGCCGAGAAAATCGAAGTTCTCGGGCTTGCCCCGTCCGTTCCGCTTTCGCCGTTCGGCCGCATAGCGTCCGAATTCGATGAGGCGGGTCTTTGCAGGGTGCAGCTCCAGTCCGAACTTCGCGAAGCGCTCCGCGAGCGCGGACCAGAACCGCCTGGCTTCTGTCTCGTGCTCGAAGCCCATGACCCCGTCGTCGGCGTAGCGGACGAAGATCACCTCGCCTCTTGCTTGCCGTCGCCAGGCCTGGGCCCAGAGGTCCAGCACGTAGTGGAGGTAGATGTTGGCCAGCAGTGGTGAGATTCCGCCCCCTTGCGGGGTCCCCACATCGCTCTGCATCCTCTTGCCGTCCTCCAGCACACCGGCTCTCAGCCACTTCTGGATGAGCCGCACGATGCGCCGGTCCGCAATCCGGTGCTCGACAAACTTCACCAGCCACTCGTGATTGATGGACGTGAAAAACTCACGAATGTCCAGATCGAGCACCCAGTTCACCTTCTTCGTGAGGATCCCGACGTACAGAGCGTCCAGCGCGTCATGCTGGCCACGCCCCGGCCGAAATCCGTACGAGAAGCCGAGAAAGTCCACCTCGTAGATTTGGTTGAGCACTTCTACGACGGCACGCTGGACTACCTTGTCCTCCAGCGTCGTTACGCCGAGCGGCCTCATCCCACCGTCCGCTTTCGGAATGAAGACTCGTCGTACAGGCTTTGCTCGATACGCTCCGCGCTTCAGGCGTTCGGAGAGATCCCTGAGCTTCTCCTCCAGTTGCTCCCCGTACTCCCGCCACGCCTCCCCGTCCACTCCCGGTGCGGCATCCCGCTTGAGGCCGAAGTAAGCCTCCCGGAGCGTGTCCAGGTTGTACACGTGATGCATGAGCGTCGTGAACCGTACTTTCCTGTCCCTCCTTGCTACTTGACCTATCCGCTCCAGCGCGCTCGGCATGCGGACCCGGTCCTGCGCCCGGGGCATGTTTTGCTGAGGCAGATTCCCCTTGGCCAGCTCCCTTCCCTCCACCCCCTCCGCCGTCGGGTGCCCTCCCTCGGCGGTTGCTTTAGGTTCACCCTTGGCTGTTTCCCCGGTTTCCCGGTTCGTGCCCGTTTGGGATTCGCCTTGGCTCGCGCTTCGTTCGGGGCCTTCATTGTTCGGGGACTTCGCTGGTACTACGGAGCTGTGTGACTTCCCGTGCCCGTTCATCGGCGGATTGCGTCCTTGGACTTCCCGCCGCGGCCCCTGACCTCCATCAGTTCAGGGGCGGTCACAGGATCTCCCGGTTCTCGCGCAAGGTGTTTCCGTACATGCTCGGGGTCTTCGACCACGCCGGGTCCACCCACCCCTCGCCATTGCGGGATGGTCGGTGTCGCCTTCTGCGGGAAACTACGGCATCGGCACCCGGGACTTCGGTGTTTTCGCGGCTCAATACCCTGCCTGCACGTACCCCTGTCAACGCTTCAGACACGCCCTTGCAGGCGTGCCCACATGACTCGAGGCCACTGTGGGCGGCTACCCCTTCAGTGTCTGGCTCTTTCATCCATTGCACCTTGCCGGTTTACCCCGGCGCGTCAGTTCCA